>JABMNQ010000053.1 GCA_013204495.1 Candidatus Pelagibacter sp. | reverse complement strand
TTCTGCTGCGGGATGTATGAAAGTTTATGCTGATCTAGTTAAAAACAACATGGTTGATGCTATCGTTTCAACAGGAGCATCTATTGTTGATATGGATTTCTTTGAGGCACTAGGCTTTAAACATTACCAAGGATCTCAATTTCAAAATGACAATGTACTCAGAGAGCATTACATCGACAGAATATACGATACCTACATTGATGAAGACCAACTGCAAGCGTGCGATAAGACGGTTGGCGAAATAGCAGATCAATTAGAACCTAGACCTTATACTTCTCGTGAATTCATAAGAGAAATGGGAAAATATTTAACAAAAAATTCAAAGAAGAAAGAATCTTTAATTCAACTTGCTTACGAAAATGATGTGCCAATATTTTGTCCTGCTTTTGTAGATTCTAGTGCCGGATTTGGTTTAGTAATGCACCAAGAAAGAAATCCAGAAAAACATTTAACAATTGACTCTGTAAGAGATTTTAGAGAACTTACTGAAATTAAAATTAAATCAAAAACTTCGGGTTTATTAATGATCGGTGGTGGCGTTCCTAAAAACTATATTCAGGACACAGTAATATGTGCCGAACTTTTAGGAAAAGAAGTTGATATGCATAAATATGCTGTACAAATTACAGTGGCAGACTCTAGAGATGGTGCTTGCAGTAGTTCAACATTAAAAGAGGCAAGCTCTTGGGGCAAAGTAGATATTACAAGGGAACAAATGGTTTTTGCTGAAGCAACTAGCGTTTTGCCTTTAATTGCCAGTGATGCCTATCACAAAGGTGATTGGAAAAATAGAACGAGAAAAAACTTCTCAAAAATATTTAAATAAAATTGAAATATCTTTCTAACAAAAATGGATTTCTTGGAATTGATAACGATATCAATTTTAAAGAAAAGGTAGTTGTTGTTCCATTTGGTTTAGAAAAAACTGTAAGTTATGGAGGGGGCACTAGAAATGGCCCAAAAGAAATTATTAAAGCCTCTCATCAGGTTGAGCTATATGATGAAGAATTACACTGTGAACCTTATAAAAAAATTGGAATCAAAACTCTAAAGCCATTTAAGATTGATAAAAATATAAAAAAAGCCCTTAAAAAGATGTCTGATATAAATCAAGAAATATTAGATAAAAAACTTTTTCCAATTACTTTTGGTGGTGAACACTCAATTACACCTGGATGTATTGCCCCATTTGTGAAAAAACACAAAAATATTTGCTTATTACACTTTGATGCTCATGCAGATTTAAGGGAAAGTTATAATGGTGAAAAATTTTCTCATGCCTCAGCTATTAGAAGATGTTTAGATTATAAAAATGTTTCAGTAATCTCATTTGGAATTAGAAATATTTCTGAAAGTGAAATACCTTTTTTGAAAAAAAACTCATCTAGAATAAATATTTTTTGGGCAAAAGATAAGGCTAAGTGGGACTTAAAAAAATTTAAAAAGATGATAAAGAATAAAACCGTATACTTAACATTTGATGTTGATGGGTTGGACTCAAGTATAATGCCTGCAACAGGCACACCTGAGCCTGGTGGTTTGCTGTGGGATGAAACTTTGAATATTATACGAATAGCAGCTAAGAACTCAAACATTGTAGGCGCAGATATAAATGAACTTTCGCCAATAAAAGGTTTTAATTCGTATAATTTTTTAGTGGCTAAGCTAGCTTATAAAATTTTATCTTATAAATTTTTATACTAAGCCTTTGATTCTTTAAGAGTTCCTAATAACAACCTAAATGGAATTAGCATTATCAATGCTACCAATATCTTAACAGCTAAGTCACCCAAAGATAGAGTAACCCAAGGTATTCCTGTTGCATAAAAGGATATTGAAAAAAATAAAAAGGTATCAATGGTAGATCCAATTAATGACGATGTTAATGGGGCAACAAACCATTTCTTTCTCCTTAATTGATCAAAAATTTGCACATCCAACAGCTGTGCAACTAAAAATGCTGTACCAGAACCAACAGCTATTCTAATTGAAATTAAATCTTCAAAGTTAGTTGAAAAAAATAATGTAAAAACTATTCCTATAATAAATCCAATATAAACAATTTTTTTAGCTATTATCTTACCATAAGATCTATTTGCCAAATCAGTAATTAAAAAAGCAATTGGGTAGCTAAAAGCTCCATATGTTAATATTTCTCCTAAACCATAATAATTGATGGGAAACTGTACTAGATAGTTTGAAGCTAAGACTACAGCTCCCATTATAAATGAGAGTAGTATAAAAAACTTTTTCATTAAACTGATTTGCTAGGAGATGCTTTGGGTGCTTTTTTAATAAATGGTGATTTAATTAATATACTTTTTTTTAATTTTTTTAGTCTAGGTGAAATATTTTTATTTTTTACAGTTTTTAAAAATTGATCAAAAGTTCCTTTTTTATCAACACATCTAACTCCAGCATTGCTAACCGTTAAGGTTAAACTTCTTTTTAAAAGTTCACTTGTAAATTTAGCTTTTTTTAAGTTGGGTAAAAATCTTCTTTTAGTCTTATTGTTAGCGTGACTAACATTGTGACCTTTCATAGGGATTTTACCAGTTAATTCACATTTTTTAGACATAATATTTAGTGACTATATAAGATGTGTTAATGATCTCGTCAAGTTTATTAGGATCAATTAGTCAGCCTCTTTCCTATTATTTCTTTAAAATTCTTAACTCCCTCAGCAATTAATATTTCTTTAAGGTCTTTTTTTATCTTTCTCACAATGTTTGGTCCTTGAAAAACTATTCCTGTATATAATTGCACATAACTTGCTCCTGACTGAAATTTTTTATAAGCACTTTCTCCTGAGTCTACACCTCCTACCCCTATAATTTCAATTTTTCCCTTTAACAGTTTGTAGAACTTACTTATTAATTTATTGGCTTCTTCCTCAAGTGGCTTTCCTGATAATCCACCTTTTTGATGTTTCAAAATATCATTTAGTTTTTCTCGATTTTTAGCAGTTGTATTTGAAACAATTATTGCACTAACCTTATATTGAATTAAAGTTTTACTTATTATTTCAATTTGTTCTTCTGAAATGTCTGGAGAAATTTTTACGACAATTGGTATTTTAGATTTAAGTTTAATTTTTTCTTTTTCTATTGCGTTCATCAATTCATCGAATTTGGCTTCATCATGAAAAGCTCTTAGGTTTTCTGTATTAGGTGAGGAAATATTAATCGTAATATAATCAGCAATATCATAAAAGGCTCTAAGTCCAATTAAGTAATCATTTAATCGATCATCACTATCTTTATTAGGTCCTATATTAATTCCTAATAGACCATCCTGTGAGTTTGATTTAATTCTATTGCTAACATTTTCCGCTCCTAAATTATTAAATCCCAATCTATTTATAAGAGCCTGATCTTTAACTAATCTAAAAACTCTTGGTTTTGGGTTCCCATACTGCTCAAGTGGTGTAACCGTCCCTACCTCAACAAAACCAAACCCGAGCTTAAATAATGCATTATAAACTTCAGCATTTTTATCAAATCCGGCTGCCATTCCTATTGGATTATCAATATCTCTACCAAACAAGCTAGTCTTAAAAACTGGGTCATCTTTATCTTGATTAATTAAATTTGGTAATAAATTTAGTTTTAAAGATTTAATTGCTAAATTATGAGCAGTTTCAGGATCAAACTTGAAAATTAGTGATCTGAATTTTGAAAACATTATTTTATTTTTTCTTTTATTAATTCTTTAGTTTCGTTAACTCCAAAAAAACTTATAAAAAAACCCATTCTTGGTCCGTTTTCATCTCCAAAGACAACTTCATAGATTAATTTGAACCAATCGCGTAAATTTTCTGAATATCCATTATCTTTTCCTGTTGAATAAATTAATGTTTGAATATCTTCAGGCAACATTTTGTCATTACAATCATCGAGAGTCTTAACTAGTGCCTCTAAAGCTGTTTTTTCGCTTGTAATCGGTTTTTTGTATTTTTTTTGTATTTTGATTACATCGTTAAAATATTTAATTGCATAACCAATTAAGTTATCAAAAATAGGATGTTCCTTTTCAGAAATATCTTTTTTATATTTCTTTACAAATTTCCAAAGCAATTCTTTAGAGTCTGCATTACTTGCTTCAACTAAATTTAAAAGCATTGAAAAACTCATTATTGTATCTTCTTTAGGAATTTCTCCATTATGGACATGCCACACCGGATTCATTAATAGCTGAAGTTCACTTTGATTTTTTGCTTTTTCTATAAGCTCCAAATATTCATCAACTGTTTTAGGAACTATTTCTTTGTATAATTTTTTTGCTCTTTTCGGATTTTGATACATATACAATGAAAGGCTCTCAGGAGAAGCGTACTCTAACCATTGATCAATTGTTATTCCATTGCCTTTAGATTTTGAGATTTTTTCTCCTTTTTCATCTAAAAAAAGTTCATAAGCAAAGCCAGCTGGGTTTGTTTTTCCAATTAATTTTACTATTCTTGAAGATAATATTGCACTTTCTATCAAATCTTTTCCGTACATTTCAAAATCTATATCCAGAGCGTACCATCTCATAGCCCAATCTACTTTCCACTGTAATTTACAATTTCCATCTAAAATACTTGTTTCAAGTTTTTCACCATTGTTATCAAAAATAATTTTGGACTTTTCTTTTATAACTTCTAAAACAGGAATTTCTAAAACTTTACCTGTATCTGGGCAAATTGGTAAAAATGGACTGTAAGTTGTTTGTCTTTCCTTACCTAGAGTTGGGAGTATTATATCCATAATACCTTGGTAATTTTCTAAGATTAATTGTAGCGTAGGATTAAAAAAACCAGCCTTATAAAGAACAGAAGAACTTTTGAAATTATATTCAAAATTAAATTTATCTAAAAAATCTTTTAACATTTCGTTATTGTGTTCGCCGAAACTTGCAAACTTTCCAAATGGATCAGGTACTTGCGTTAAGGGTTTATGAAGATTCTTATTTAAGAGCTCTTGATTAGGAACATTTTCTGGTACCTTTCTAAAGCCATCCATATCATCAGAGAAAGTTATAATCTCAGTTGGTGTATCGGTAAGTTGCTTTAGAGCATTGACCATCATTGATGTTCTTGCAACTTCACCAAATGTACCTATATGAGGCAATCCACTTGGACCATAGCCAGTTTGTAAAATTATTTTGCCCTTTTTATCTATAAAGGATTTTCTTTCACGCAGCATTTTTTTAGCCTCAACGAAAGGCCATGCGTTAGTTTTATCTAAATTATCTTTTTCAATCACTTTGTTTAATAACAAATATCTTATATTTGGTGTTTTTATTAATTCTTATAGAGTTGAAATTTATTTACCATAAAATAATGTTCTTTCAAAATGTCTAATTATAAAACAGTTTTTTTTACCTTGGGTGTTTTGCAAATTATTCTTGGAATTTCCATGATGATTCCAATTCTAGCCCAATATATTTATTCGGAAGTTGATTCCTCTTTTATAGGGGGATCAATAATTTCAATCATATTTGGTGTTTTATTTTTTTTGACAAACTTGAATCATGATAAAAAATTAAATCTGCAACAAGCTTTTTTGTTAACAGCACTCTCTTGGTTAAGTATTGCAATATTTGGCTCTTTGCCTTTTATTTTTTCTACTCTAGAGCTATCTGTAACTGATTCTTTTTTTGAAAGCATGTCTGGTATTACTACTACAGGATCTACAATTATATCTAATTTAGATGAAGCTCCTAGATCAATACTTTTATGGAGAGCTATGCTCCAATGGCTTGGAGGAATTGGTATTATTGTAATGGCAATAACCCTAATGCCAATAATGAATGTTGGGGGTATGCAATTATTTAAAATTTCAAACAATGATTCTTCTGAGAAACTGCTACCAAAGTCTAAAGAAATTTCTCTTAGATTAATTTATGTTTATTTAAGCCTCACTGCACTTTGTGCTGTTACCTATAAAATTTTTGGTATGAATACCTTTGATAGTTTAACTCATTCTATGACTACAATAGCAACTGGTGGCTTTTCTAATTATAATGAATCTATTGGATATTTTAATAGTTTATCTATTGAAATATCATCCATGATTTTCATTATACTGGGTAGCTTACCTTTTATTGCCTATGTAAAATTTTTAAATGGAGATAGAAAAATTCTTATTTCTGATGTTCAAATAAGGTCATTTTTAAAAATTATTATTTTTTCAATTATTATACTTTTTATTTATTTGCTTTTTCAAAATAAAGATTTTTCTCTAATCAATTTGCGAGCTATTTTTTTTAATGTTATTTCTATTTTGAGTGGCACTGGTTATGTTACGGGAGAATTTGATGGATGGGGTAATTTTCCACTTATTTTCTTTTTAACATTAATGTTTATTGGTGGTTGTGCTGGCTCAACTACTTGTGGAATTAAAATTTTTAGAATTCAAATTTTATATCTTTTTATTGTTAATCAATTAAAGAAAATTATCTACCCTAAGGGTGTCTTTATAATAAAATATGACAAAAATAGTGTAGATGATAAATTTATGGCATCTATCATTTCTTTTATTTTCCTTTATTTGATTATATTTTTTTTAATAACTGCATTTCTATCTTTAAGTGGTTTAGATTTTGTTACTTCGATTTCAGGTGCGGCCACTTCAATATCAAATGTTGGTCCTGGATTGGGCTCTATAATTGGTCCCAATGGCAATTTTTCAAGTTTACCCGAAATTTCTAAATGGATTTTAACGCTTGGGATGATATTGGGTAGATTAGAACTTTTTGCTATACTTGTATTGTTTCTTCCTTCTTTTTGGAGAAATTAACTATGATCAAAATTAAAAAACAATCTCTCTCAGAAACTTTCTCCATCTACTTTGATAAGAGAATGCTTAGAATATTATTACTAGGTGCAATATCGGGTTTTCCATGGGTTTTAATTGGAAGCAGTCTGAGTCTATGGCTCAAAGAAGATGGGTTAAGTAGGTCAACAATTGGTTGGGCAGGATTAATATTTGCCGTTTACGCTTTTAACTATTTATGGGCACCTTTAATTGATAGATTTCAAATACCTATTTTAACTAAAAAAATAGGTCACAGAAGAGCTTGGATAGTTATTATGCAAGTTATCATTTTAGCCTGTCTATGCGCGTGGAGTGCTTTAAATCCAACTGAAAATTTAACTCTATTAATTACTATTGGTCTAATAATTGCTACCGCTTCTGCTACACAAGATATTACTGTGGATGCTCTAAGAATCGAGCAAATAGGAAAAAATGAAAGCAAATCAATGGCTGCTGGTGCTGCAGTTTCTGTTGTAGGTTGGTGGAGTGGTTACAAGTTAGGAGGAGTAGTTGCGCTATTTACAGCTCAATATTTTGAGAATATAGGCATTAATAATTACTGGCAAATAACATTTTTGATCTTGGGCTTAGTTATTATTCTGATGAATATAGGTCTAATGTTTGTACACGAATCAACTTCAATAGACCGTAAATCAAAACAAAAGGAGATTGATTTACTAATTCAAAATAAAATTGGATCGAAAAATATTATAAGCAACCTTGTTTCTTGGATAGGGAGCACAATGGGAGGTCCTATTATAAGTTTTTTTAGGAATAATGGATTTTCTATCGCAATCGGTATTTTAAGCTTTGTTTTTTTATTTAAAATTGGTGAGGCATTTTTGGGAAGAATGTCTATTGTTTTTTATAAAGAGATTGGTTTCTCAAAAGGAGATATAGCTATTTACTCCAAAACACTAGGATGGATTACGACTGTAGTTTTTACATTATTAGGAGGACTTTTTGTAATTAGGTCTGGTGTATTGAAGGCAATGTTCTTAGCTGGGATTTTAATGGCATCAACGAACCTGTTATTTACTGCCCTTGCGTGGAGTGAAAAATCAGAACTACTTTTTGCCGTTGCTGTTATTTTTGATGATGTGGCAGCAGCATTTGCAACGGTTGCCTTTGTAGCTTTTATCTCTTTATTGGTTGATAGAACCTATACAGCCACACAGTATGCATTACTTGCCTCAATTGGTACGGCTGGCAGAACCACACTGGCTTCTTCCTCGGGTGCTTTGGTAGACTGGTTAAATGGTGATTGGGGCATCTTTTTTATATTAACAGCTATTATGGTTATTCCATCTTTAATATGTTTGTGGTTGATTAAAGATAAGCTTAAATTGAATGAAAAATAATTTTTTTTTAACAGATCCCTATTTAAATATATTTGAAAAACCTTCTAAAAAATCCGCTATAAGTTCCCAAATTATTTTTGGTGAGAAGTTTAAGGTTTTATTAAAAGATAAGGGGTGGCTTAAAATAAAAACATCCTATGATAATTATGTTGGCTTTATAAAAAATCCTCACTTTATAGGTAAATTCAAACCAACACATAAGGTATTTAAACTTAAAGCAAAAATTTATAAAAAAAATAATCATAAAAAATTTTATCTAACTAAAAACTGTTTAACTTTTGCTTCTCAAATTCATATAATCAAAAAAGAAAAAAGTTTTATAGAATATCAAAAAAATAATTGGATAAAGTTAGAAGATATAAAAATTATTACTCATATAGAAAAAAAATTTGTTGAAATATTTAAGTTGTTTTTAAATGTTAAATATATTTGGGGTGGCAAAAGCTATAAAGGTATAGATTGTTCCGCACTAGTGCAGCTATTTTTTTTGTATAATAGAAAATTTTACCCAAGAGATAGCAAGGATCAAATAAAGTATTCCTTAAGCAAGTTTAAGAATAAAAAATTTGATAAGGGAGATCTTATCTTTTGGAAGGGTCATATTGCAGTTTGTATTAGTGCTGAAAAATTAATTCACGCATATGGTCCAGAAAAAAAAGTTATCATCATGCCAATCATTAAAACACTAGAAAGAATTAAGAAAACTGCAAAATTAGAGGTTAAAAAAATATCTTCAATAAAAATCTAATTTCTTCCAAAATCTGGTTTATTTATATCTTGTTTTAACTTTATTATTTTTTTTCTAACCTTTTTTGCATCAATTAATTTCTTAATTAGTGATTTTTCATTTCTAGATTGAATATCTTTTTTAAAAGCTCGTAAATTTTTTATAAATAAATCTATAACTTTAGAAATATTCTTTTGATTATTAAAAAATATGTCTCTCCACATAATTTCATTGGAGGCAGCAATTCTTGAAAAGTCTCTTAAACCACCAGCACTAAACTTGATCAATTCGTATCTTTGTTGTTTTTCAAAATCAGTTGCAGTTTTAACCAAATTATAAGCTATTAAATGTGGTAAATGACTAGTTATTGAAAAAATCACATCGTGTTTTTTAGAATTCATAATTGAAACCCTTGATCCAATTTTTTTCCAGAACTTGCTTAATATTGAGAGATGTTTTTTATTAGTGTCTTTTTCCTTTATAAGAATGCACCATTTATTTAAAAATAAATCTTTATTACCATACTCTGGTCCACTAACTTCTGAACCTGCAATCGGGTGACTTGATGTCCATGAAATTCCTTTCTTTAATGTTTTTTTAATTACATCGTGAGATTTTTCCTTACTTGATCCAACATCTGTAATAATAGTTTTAGGTAATAAGTACTTATTTAACTTTAAAATTATTCCTTTGTATTCGCTTAGGGGTGTGCAAATAATTATTAAATCTACATTTGGAACTGCTTTTTTAAAATCAGTTAATATAGTGCATGGCAATTTTAATTTTTTAATTTTCGATATATTGGTTTTTGATTTTTCATATACAAATACTTTTTTTGCTATTTTATTTTTAGAAATAGCTCTTAATACAGACGACCCAATCAAACCACATCCTATAATTAAAATATTTTTCATAATTAATTAAATATATCTATAATTGCTTTTATAAATTTATCATTTTGTGTTTTTGAACCAATAGTAAGTCTTAATTTATTTTTTATCTTATAGCCATCTTCAGTTGATCTTAAAATGATTCCTTTTAATTGTAGCATGTTAAAAACATAATTAGCAGAATATTTACACTTATCAAAATTTAACAATAAAAAGTTAGCAGTTACATCGCTAGAAAAGATTTTAAATTTTTCTAAAAATTTCTTAATCTTGTTTGCAAAAATAATATTATGTTTAATAGATCTGTTAATAAAGCTTTTGTCTTTTAGAGATTCTACTGCAGCCAACTGTGCAATTTGATTAACATTAAATGGTGGTTTGATTAAATTCATTGCATTAATTATTTTTTTGGGTGCATGCCCCCAACCTACCCGTAACGAAGCTAATCCATATATTTTTGAAAAAGTTCTTATTACAACAACATTATCTTTATTTTTAAATAATTCTAAGCCAGATTTGTAATCTTCATTTTTCATATATTCAAAATAGGCATCATCTAAAACCAGTAAAATATTTTTATTTAATTTTTTTCTTAACTCTATCAATTCACTTTTACCTAAATATGTTCCTGTTGGGTTGTTAGGATTGGCAATGAATACCAGTTTGGTTTTTTTAGTTATTTTTTTAAGTATTTCACTAATTGAAACTTTAAAATTTTTTTCTTTAGAAAAAACTACCTTTGCTCCTACTATTTGAGCATATATTCTGTACATCAAAAAGCTATATTGTGGAACAACCACTTCATCTGAAGGTTTTAGATATAACTGACAAATCATTTGAATAATTTCATCAGATCCTGCTCCACAGATAATTTTATCTAAATCACACTTATATTTCTTTGCAATTTCTTTTCTAAGATTGCTTGCTTTGCTGTCTGGATACTTAGACATTAAGAAATCTTTACTCTGGAGAACCTTCAGTGCCCTTGGGCTCACTCCAAGTGCAGATTCATTTGCTGATAATTTTATAGGATTTTGAATTTTGCGTATATCTGACTTGCCTGGTTTATAGGCCTCTATTCTAAATGTTTTAAATTTCGGAATTGTCATTTTATTAATTTATTTACTTTATAAATAAAATATTATCCTTTCATATAGAATAAGTCATTTTTTATAAAAATTGACATAAGAAATACTATCTAGTACAAAAATTATGCGCTGATTTAACTAAATTGCGAGCGCTTAAAAAAACCGCTAAATAAGTTTTTTATCTCGCAATTCTAAATTAGCTAATATTTATGAATAAAAATGTGAACATAAAAAAGATTGTAATTGATAAGCCATTAAAATTGGACTGTGGTCAAACTATTAACAATTATTCTTTGGCTTACGAAACTTATGGTTCTTTAAACAAAAAAAAAGATAATGCCATTCTTGTTTTTCATGCATTAACTGGTGATCAATTTGTATCTGGAATAAACCCAATAACTAAAAAAGAAGGTTGGTGGTTCTACGCTGTTGGCTCTGGTAAGGCTATTGATA
Source organism: Candidatus Pelagibacter sp. (assembly GCA_013204495.1). GTDB lineage: Bacteria > Pseudomonadota > Alphaproteobacteria > Pelagibacterales > Pelagibacteraceae > Pelagibacter. Next base: position 17,455 of record JABMNQ010000053.1, on the reverse strand, counting down.
CTGATAATTTTTTTGTAATTTGTGCTAATGTTATTGGTGGATGCATGGGCTCTTTCGGTCCTAATGAAGTGAATCCTGATACCAATAAAATATATGGCACTAATTTTCCAGTTATAACTATTAATGATATGGTTAATGCACAATTTAATTTGTTGAATTTTTTTAATATTGAAAAATTGTTTGCGGTCATCGGTGGGTCAATGGGTGGCATGCAAACACTACAGTTTGTTAGTAATTTTCCCGACAAAGCAAAAGTAGCTATTCCAATAGCTTGTACCGCAAGTCATTCAGCACAAAATATTGCTTTTAATGAACTAGGCAGACAGTCAATTATGGCTGATGCTAATTGGATGAATGGAGATTACTCTAATCAAAATAAAAACCCTAATAAAGGATTGTCTGTTGCTAGGATGGCTGCACACATAACTTATTTATCTAAAAATGGTCTGCAGGAAAAGTTTGGAAGAAAGCTGCAAGAAAGAGACGATTTAAAATTTGGTTTTGATGCAGATTTTCAAATTGAAAGTTATTTAAGACACCAAGGATCAGTATTCGTTGATAGATTTGACGCTAATAGCTACCTATATATAACAAGAGCTATGGACTATTTTGATCTAATCAAAGAACATAATGGTAATTTACCTCACGCATTTGAAAATACTAAAACCAAGTTTCTTATTATATCTTTTACTTCCGATTGGCTTTATCCAACTTCTGAAAATAAAGAAATCGTTATAGCTCTGAATGCTATAGGTGCTGATGTTGGATTTGTTGAGATTGAATCTGACAAAGGTCACGATTCTTTTCTTCTAAATGTTCCTAAATTTTTAAATACTTTAGGTGATTATATCAAAACAACTTACTCTAAAAACTAAACATGAAACAAGAATTTCAAATAATATCCGATTTAATTGAAAAAAATACTAGAGTTTTAGATGTCGGTTGTGGTGATGGTACATTAATGGAATACCTTAAACATAATAAAGAAATAGACATAAGGGGGATAGAAATTTCAAAAGATAATGTACAAAAATGTTTGTCTAAAGGACTGGCTGTTATCGAGGGGGATGCAGAAAAAGATCTATTGCAATTTCCAGATAGTTCTTTTGATTTTGTTATATTAAGCCAAACACTACAGGCATTTCTAAGCCCTGAAATAGTTATCAAAGAATTATTAAGGGTTGGTAAAAAAGCTATTGTTACAATACCTAATTTTGGTTTTTGGAAGGTTAGACTTCATTTGTTATTTAAAGGAACAATGCCAATTACCAAGAATCTACCCAATGAATGGTATAATACCCCCAATCTTCACATGTGTACTATAAAAGATTTTTATAATTTTTGTGAAGATCGAGAAATAAAACTGGATAAATCATTAGCCTTACAGAATGAAAAGATATCCTCTATTAATGAATTTAATCTTAACGTAAAAAATTTATCTGCTGAACTGGGAATTTTTTTAATTGAAAGATAAATGAAAATTCAAATAATACCCTGTTTGCAAGATAATTATTCTTATCTAATTATTGATGAAATAAAAAATATTGCTTGTGTAATTGATCCTAGCGAAGCAAAACCTATTATTAAATACTTGGAAGAAAAAAATATAAATTTAAAATATATATTAAATACTCATCATCATTATGATCATGTCGGTGGTAACCAGGAATTAAAAGAAAAATATGGAGCCAGTGTTATTGGGTATAAAGGAGACAAGGATAGGATACCTGAAATAGATACTCTAGTTAATGATAAAGAAATCTGGCAACAAGAAAATTTTGAAGCTAAAATATTTCATATACCAGGTCATACACTTGGCCATATATGTTTTTATTTTTATAATGAAGAATCTGTTTTTACTGGCGATACTCTTTTTTCACTTGGTTGTGGTAAAATTTTTGAAGGGACGTACGCTCAGATGCATAATTCCCTAATGAAGTTAAAAACACTCCCGGAAAAAACTAAAATTTACTGTGGGCATGAATACACTAAGCAAAATTCTAAGTTTTGTATCGCCCACGACAAAGACAACCAAAACCTTAAGGCCAAGATAAAGCTTATAGACGAAAAATTAAAAAACAATTTACCTACCATTCCATCTACAATTAAGGAGGAATTGGAGTGCAATATTTTTCTTAGATCTAGTAAGGTTGAAACCTTTTCAAAACTGAGAGATTTAAAGGACAATTTCTAGCTTATTCGCGCTTGACTATAATTTGGTCGGGACTATATTGCTGATTATAAAAAATAGATTAAACAATGTCGTACGCAATAATACAAACAGGTGGAAAACAGTATAAAGTTAAAGCTGGTGAAATTCTTAAAATCGAAAGATTAGAAGATTCCAAGCCTGAAACTAAAATTGAATTCAAAGAAATCTTGGCTTATGGAGATGACAAAACTATTGAAGTTGGTTCTCCTGTAGTTGAAGGGGCAAAAGTTGAGGCCGATCTTATTGAAAATGGTAAAAATAGAACAGTTTTAATCTTTAAAAAAAGAAGAAGACAAAACTCAAGAAGAAAAAATGGTCACAGACAACAGTATTCATTAATTAGAATTAGCAAAATTTTTTCAAAAGATGGTAAAGTTTTATCTGAAGCAGAGAAAATGGTAAAACCAACTAAAAAAGTTGAAAAAGTAGAGGCTGAAGTAGCAAGTAAATAAATTAGGTAAATTATGGCAACAAAAAAAGCAGGTGGATCATCGAGAAACGGACGAGATAGTGCTGGTCGAAGACTAGGCGTTAAAAAGTATGGTGGTGAAGTAGTAATTCCTGGAAACATAATTGTAAGACAAAGAGGAACAAAAATTTTTCCAGGTGAAAACGTGGGAATGGGTAAAGATCATTCAATTTTTTCTGTTATTGAGGGAAAAGTTGTTTTTAAAAAAGGTAAGTCAGATAGAACATTCGTTTCAGTAAAACCCAATTAGTAGTACAACTAAAGAACTAAGAGTTGTATTATGAAGTTTCTAGATCAAGTTAAAATTCATGTAAAGGCAGGCAATGGAGGGCATGGTTCTCCTAGCTTTCGTAGAGAAAAATTTATTGAATACGGAGGTCCTGATGGTGGTGATGGTGGTAAAGGTGGTTCCATAATTTTAAGATCTGAAAGAAATTTAAACACACTCATCGATTATAGATTTCAACAACATCACAAAGGTGAACGTGGAGAAAATGGATCTGGCCAAAATCGTACTGGACGTGGGGGAGATAATTTATTTTTAAAGGTACCAATAGGTACACAGGTTTTTGAAGAAGATAATAAAACTTTAATTTTTGACTTTAAAAAAGAAGGTGAAGAATTTATTGTTGCCAATGGCGGCAAAGGTGGCCTTGGAAACACAAGATTTAAAAGCTCTACCAATAGAGCTCCAAAAAAGTTTACCAAAGGTGCATTAGGAGAAGAGTATGTAATTTGGTTACAATTAAAAACTATTGCAGACGTTGGTATTATAGGATTACCTAATGCAGGCAAATCAAGTTTATTAGCAGCGATTACAAATGCAATGCCTAAAATAGCGAACTATAAATTTACCACATTAAACCCAAACCTAGGCGTTGCAAGTTATGATAATAAAGAAATAACGTTAGCTGACATTCCAGGTTTAGTTGAGGGTGCGCACGAGGGCGTGGGGCTTGGTATTCAATTCTTAAAGCACATAGAAAGATGTAAAACTTTAATGCATTTAATAGACATAACTGATGAAGATCTTGAAAAGGCCTACAAACAAGTTCGAACTGAACTTGGGAGCTATAGTAAAGATCTACTAGATAAAAAAGAAATAGTTGTATTAAATAAGACTGACTTATTGGAAGAAGAAGAAGTGAAAGAAATTCTAGAGAAATTTTCTAAAAATAAAGAGTCTGAGGTTGTAACACTCTCAACATTAGAAAAGGGTTCAATATCTAAAATTAAGGCTAAATTACTATCGTATGTATCTTGAGGATTCTAAAATAGTTGTTATTAAAATAGGCTCATCTTTACTAATAGATGATAATAAAAAAATAAGAAAAAAATGGCTCTCTGAATTTGCGAAAGATATTCAAGAATTAATAAAACAAAATAAGAAAATTATTATTGTAAGCTCAGGTGCAATAGCGATGGGGTGCAAAAAACTAAACATTAATAAAAAAAACCTTAAGATTGATAAAAGTCAGGCTGTTGCATCAATTGGACAGATTGAGTTGATGAATTTATTTTCAGAAACATTTGCTAAGTTTAAAATTAATATTTCCCAAATTCTTCTAACTCTGGAAGATACTGAGCAAAGAAGAAGAGCCTTAAATGCAAAAAGAACTTTTGATAATTTATTTGCATTAGGCTTTATTCCAATTGTTAATGAAAATGACACCACTGCTACTTCAGAAATTAAGTATGGTGACAATGATAGATTAGCATCTAGAGTTGCACAAATATCTGGCGCAGATTCACTTGTATTACTTTCGGACGTTAATGGCCTTTTTACACAAAATCCAAAAATTTACAAAAATGCTAAATTAATAAAAGAAATTAAAAATATTGATAAGGATATAGAAAAAATAGCAACTAAAAGTATTGGTGAATATGGTACAGGTGGAATGAAAACTAAAATAGATGCCGCAAAAATCTGTCAATTATCAGGCTGCAAAATGGTAATAGCAAATGGTTTATTAAATAGACCTATTAAAAAAATAATTGAAGAAAATAACTGTACCTGGTTTTTACCCAAAGTTTCAAAATAGACGCTAGAAAAAAATGGATCATCAGTTCTATCTCACCTAAAGGTGCACTGATTATTGATGACGGTGCCAAGCAAGCACTTTCGAATGGCAAAAGTTTATTGGCAACAGGAGTAAAAAAAGTATCTGGTCGTTTTAGAAAAGGTGACCATATTAAAGTTTTAGATAAAAATAACCTTGAATGCGCTAGGGGACTTAGCTCTTTTTCATCTGATGAAATAGAAAGAATTATGGGGCATCACTCAAGAGAAATAGAAAAACTATTGGGATATGTTTCAAAATCAGAAGTTATACATAAAGATGATATGGTGGAGATATAGAATGAACAAATCTATGAATTTAATTGGTCAATATGCGAGAAAAGCAGTCCTTAATAAAATTAATACAAAAACAAAAAATAAAATTTTAAAAAGATACGCTTCATTACTAGATAAAGAAAAAGAATCTATAATTAAAGCCAACCAAAAAGATATACAATTTGCTCTAAATAAAGGTTTAAAAAATAATTTAATAGATAGGCTAACAATTGACCAAAAAGGATTAACTAACATAAAAAATTCTATAAATAAAATTGTGAAGCTAAAAGATCCTGTTGATAACACTTTAGAAAAATGGAGTAGACCAAATGGTTTGACAATCAGTAGGGTTTCAATACCCATTGGTGTTATTGGTGTTATTTACGAAAGTAGACCCAATGTTACATCTGATGTCGCAAGTTTATGTTTTAAATCTGGAAATGCAGTAATTTTAAAGGGTGGTTCTGAGGCTATAAATACTAATAAAATTTTAGCAAATTTATTTCGAAAATCGCTTAGAGAAAACAAAGTTGATGAAAATTTCATTCAATTTATAGATTCTAAAGATAGAAATATAGTGGATTATATGCTTTCAAAAATGAAAGATTATATTGATGTAATTATTCCACGTGGAGGAAAAAGTTTAGTAAAAAGAGTGCAAGAATTTTCTACTGTCCCTATCATTGGTCATCTGGAGGGTCTTTGTCATACCTATGTTGATAAAGACGCCGATCTAAAAATGGCAACAAATATTATATATAATGCAAAATTGAGGAATACTAGTATTTGTGGTGCTACAGAAACAATTTTAATGCATGAAAAGATTATTAAAAAGTTCTGTAATCCAATTTTAAAAAAGTTAGAAGAAAACAACTGTAAAATTTATGGGGACCATCTTATAAAAAAATATTACAACGGAAAAATTTACCCAGCAAAAGAAAAGGATTGGTCTACTGAATACTTATCAGCAACTGTTTCTGTAAAAGCAGTTAAAAATTGTGAAGAAGCAATCAATCATATTAATAAATATGGAACCATGCACACCGATTCTATTGTTACTAAAAATAAAAAAACAGCTAATAGATTTTTAAAAAATGTCAAAAGCTCTATAGCAATGCATAATACATCTACACAATTTGCTGATGGTGGGGAATTTGGTTTTGGCGGTGAAGTTGGTATTTCAACAAATACCTTGCCCCCTAGAGGTCCCGTTGGATTAAAACAACTTATTTCATACAAATACGAAATTGTGAGTAATGGCAAAACTAGAAAATAATCTAAAGTCAAAAAAATAAAAATTGGAATATTGGGGGGCACATTTGATCCTGCTCACAAAGGTCATCTAGAAATTTCAAAACAAGCAAAAAAAATTCTAGAATTAAAAAATGTCATTTGGGCAATTACCAAACAAAATCCATTTAAAAATGTGAGTAAATCAAATCTAAAAAGTAGAATACAATTTGCAAAAAAGCTAATTGCAAAAAATAATTTTATTAAAATTAAATTTTATGAGGAAAAGATTTCTTCCAATAGAACTATTGATCTTATTAACTACCTGGCTAAAGATAAAAAATTTGAAATATATTTCATTATGGGTGCTGACAATCTTATCCATTTTCATGAATGGTACAAATGGAAGTCTATTGTAAAAAAATGCAATCTCTTGGTATTCGATCGCCAGGGTTATAAAGCTAAATCCTTAAAGTCAGTCACCTTTAACGGTGTAAATAAAAAAAAATTATCATTTATTAATTTTAAAAAGGTTAATATTTCATCTTCTCAATTAAGAAAAGTTTGATAAGGTTAAATGTATTAATGGAAAAAAACTCAGACTTAAAAAATTTAATATTAGAAACTCTAGATTCCAATAAAGCCCTAGATATTGTCTCCATAGATCTTAAGAATAAAAGTTCAATGGCTGACTACTTAATCATAGCTAGCGGAACTTCTTCTAGACATATTCAAGCTTTGTCAGAAATAGTATTAGAAAAATTAAGGGCCAATGGAATTAAAAATTCTAAAATCGAAGGGAAGGAAAGTGGAGATTGGAAATTGGTTGATGGTATTGATTTAATTGTTCATATATTTCACCCTGATAAAAGAAGATTTTATGAACTTGAAAAAATTTGGTCAGAGATAATTCCTAAAGAAAAAGTGTTGATATGATTTTAATTAAAAGGCTTTCTTTTTTTATTATACTTTTTTTATTTATTTTTCAAAAAGGCTTTTCCGATAATTCTGATATTTATAAAAAAATTGATTTATTTGGTGAGGTACTTGAAAAAATAAATGATGAATATGTTGATGAAGTAGATCAATCAAAAAGTATGGATTCTGCTATAAATGGTTTGCTACAATCGTTAGATCCCTACTCCGCCTACATGACGCCTGAAAGTCTTGAAAGTATGCAAACTGAAACAAGTGGTGAGTTTGGTGGTCTAGGTATCGAGGTTGGTATGGAGGCTGGTGTTGTAAAAGTAATATCACCAATAGATGATACTCCCGCTTCAAAAGCTGGTCTAAAAGCTGGTGACTATATTGTTAAAATTAATAATACACAGGTTCAAGGAAAATCTTTAATGGAGGCTGTTGAATTAATGCGCGGACCTGTTGGCTCTAGCATCGAAATAACAATTAGAAGAAGAGGTGAAAAAAAAGCATTAATTTTTAATATAAAAAGAGAAATAATTGAAGTTCAATCAGTTAAATTTGAACTATTAGAAGATAATATTGGTTATATAAGATTAACCTCCTTTAATGAAAATAGTAGCACACAAATAAAAGAAAAAATTGAAAAACTAAATAAAAATAAAAATCTAAAAGGATATATTTTAGATCTAAGAAATAACCCTGGCGGTTTACTTTCTCAGGCAATTGAAATATCTGATTTTTTTTTAGAAAATGGTGAAATTGTATCAACAAGAAGTAGACAGCCTTCTGAAAATCGAAAATGGTTTGCTAAAAAAGGTGATTTAATTAATGGTAAAACTTTACTTGTGCTTATTAATTATGGTTCAGCTTCGGCTTCAGAAATAGTAGCGGGTGCATTAAAAGATCATAAAAGAGCAATTATATTGGGTGAAAATAGTTATGGAAAAGGCTCAGTACAATCAATAATCCCTCTTAAAAATAAAGGCGCAATAAGATTAACAATTGCAAAATATTACCTTCCATCTGGAAAATCTATTTCAGGGGTTGGGATAACTCCAGACATAGAAGTTACTGAGAGCTCTGATGAATTTAAGATTAATTCAGAAACTGATAACCAGTTAGATTTTGCAATAAAATTACTCAACGGATAAATGACAGGTAACAATGTGAATCTACCTCTTAGAAGTGGTATTGGAATTGTTGTCTTAAACAAAGATAATAAGGTCTTTGTTGCAAAAAGAATAGATAACCAAAAAAATTTCTGGCAAATGCCCCAAGGTGGTGTTGATAAAGGTGAAGACTACTTGGCTGCTGCTTACAGAGAGCTAGAAGAAGAAACTAGTATAAAAAATGTTGAGCTAATTAAAGAACTTGATGGATTAATTTCTTATGAATTACCAAAAAACTTATTAGGTATTATTTGGGAAGGTAAATATCGAGGCCAAGATCAAAAATGGTTTGTAATGAGGTTTTTAGGGCTAGATAATGAAATTAATATTAAAACTAAACATCCAGAATTCTGTGAATGGAAATGGATTGACCTTGAAAATATCACTGAATTAGTTGTAGATTTTAAACTACATGTATACGAAAAGGTTAAAAAAAAAGTAAAAGAAATTACTAATTTATAGTTTTTAAAATGTCAATTTTTTGGTCAACTAAGTATTTATTTTGATCTGTAATTTCACTATTTTTTGAATGTTCTTCTGCTTCTTTGAGTAATTCGTTAACTTTATCTTTATTAACATCTTTAATATTAAAAATAGAACTAGTTAAAATAGATAAACAATTATTTTTAAATTCAACAATCCCATCTTCAACATAATAGTCTTCTTCTCCTGATTTTGATGAAATTTTAATTAAGCCAGGCTTTAAAAAAGAAATAATTGGAATATGATCTTTTAAAATTCCCATTTCACCCTCAAAAGCTGGAATAATAATTTCTGTTACATCTTCTTTTAATAAAAAAGACTGTTCAGGATTTACTATTTCTACTTTAAACTCTTCACTCATTATGCAGCAGCATCTTTCGCCATTTTTTCTGCTTTTTCTACTGCTTCTTCAATTGTACCTACCATATAAAAAGCTGCTTCTGGTAAATGATCATATTCACCATTACAAATTGCAGCAAATCCTTTAATCGTAGATTCTAAATCTACTAGCTTTCCAGGAGAGCCTGTAAAAACTTCTGCAACGAAAAATGGTTGAGATAAAAATCTCTGTATTCTTCTAGCTCTTGCAACTGTTAATTTATCTTCTTCGGAAAGTTCATCCATCCCTAATATTGCAATAATATCTTGAAGTGATTTATATGTTTGGAGGATTTTTTGAACTTCCCTAGCAACGCTATAGTGTTCATCTCCAACTATTCTTGGGTCCAAAATTCTAGAAGTAGAGTCTAGAGGATCAACAGCTGGATAAATTCCAATTTCAGCTATCTGTCTTGATAATACAGTTGTTGCATCCAAGTGAGCAAAAGACGTTGCAGGCGCTGGATCTGTTAAATCATCTGCTGGCACATAAATTGCTTGCACTGAAGTAATTGAACCCTTGTTTGTTGTTGTAATTCTTTCTTGTAGATTACCCATATCTGTCGCAAGAGTAGGTTGATATCCAACAGCTGATGGAATTCTTCCTAGTAACGCAGAAACTTCTGACCCAGCTTGTGTAAATCTAAAGATGTTATCAACAAAGAAAAGCACATCTTGACCTTCTTGATCTCTAAAATATTCTGCTACAGTTAAACCTGTAAGAGCAACTCTTGCTCTCGCTCCAGGAGGTTCATTCATTTGTCCATAAACTAATGCAGCTTTTGATCCAGGTCCTTCAGGTTTAATAACTCCTGAGTCTATCATTTCATGATAAAGGTCATTTCCCTCTCTGGTTCTCTCTCCAACTCCAGCAAATACTGAAAAGCCTCCATGAGCCTTAGCTACGTTATTAATTAACTCCATAATAAGTACTGTTTTACCAACACCAGCACCTCCAAATAATCCAATTTTTCCACCTTTTGCGTATGGCGCTAATAAATCAACAACTTTAATTCCTGTTACAAGAATTTCTGTTTCTGTTGATTGATCGCTAAATTCTGGTGCAGCTCTATGAATTGACCACTTTTCTTTTGTTTTAATTTCACCTTTTTCATCAATAGGTTCACCTATTACATTCATAATTCTTCCAAGAGTCTCTGGTCCAACTGGAACCTGAATAGGAGCACCTGTAGCTTTTACTACATCTCCTCTTTTTAAACCTTCTGTAGCATCCATTGCAATTGTTCTAACACTTGATTCTCCAAGGTGCTGTGCAACTTCTAAAACTAATCTATTATCTCCATTTTTACATTCTAATGCTGATAAAATTTCCGGTAATTCTCCATCAAATTTTACGTCTACTACTGCTCCAATAATCTGTGTGATTTTTCCATTGCTCATAATTATAAACTTTCCGCTCCTGATATGATTTCAATTAGTTCTTTTGTAATAGCTGCTTGACGACTTCTATTATACTCAATAGTAAGCTTGTCAACCATTTCACCTGCGTTTCGGGTCGCACTATCCATTGCGCTCATTCTCGAACCTTGTTCGCTAGCTGAATTTTCTAACATTGCTTTAAAAATTTGCGTAGAAATATTTTTAGGCAATAAATTATTTAAAATTTCATCTTCATCTGGTTCAAATTCATAATTATCATCAGAAGATTCCCCTTCTACTTCAGATGTTTTTAAAGGAATTATTTGTTGTTCTTGCGGTATTTGAGTAATTACGTTTTTAAATTTATTATAAAAAATTGTGCACACATCAAATTCTAGTTTTTCAAAACTTTCTATTATCATTTTTCCAACTTTTTCTGCATCTAAATAATTAATAGTTTTAGATTCTTTAAATGACATTTTTTCAATTATATTATCTTTAAAAACTCTTTTTAATTGATCGTGACCTTTAGAGCCTACAGTTATAATCTTTAATGTCTTCCCTTCTTCAGATATTTTTTTAAAGTATGCTTTAGCTTTTTTAATAATATTGGTATTAAATCCTCCACAAAGACCTCTATCTGAAGTTAAAACTACACATAAGTGCACTTTTTCCTCACCAGTACCAGAAAGTAACTTAGGAGCATTTTCTTTATCAGAAATTCCATTGGTTAAATTTAGAATAATATTATTCATTTTTTCTGCGTATGGCCTTCCCTTTTCAGCATTTTCTTGTGCTCTTCTAAGTTTAGCAGCCGCCACCATCTTCATGGCTTTGGTAATTTTTTGTGTAGATTTTACACTCGCTATTCTTTTTTTTAAATCGTCTAACGTTGCCATATTTTATGAATTAAAATTTTTCTTAAGTTCTGTTATTGCTTCAATTAATAGTTTTTCATTATCATCATCAAGTTTTCCAGTACTTAAAATAGATTCTATAATTTCTGATTTTTCAGATTTACATTTATCTATAATTTTAGTTTCAAACTCAGCGATATCCTTAAGCTCTACATCATCCAAATAACCTTTAACCCCACAAAAAACGGAAATTACTTGTTCTGCAACTGTCATTGGAGAATATTGTTTTTGTTTTAAAAGTTCAGTTAACTTTGAACCTCTATTTAAAAGTTTTTGCGTAGATGCGTCTAGATCAGAGCCAAACTGTGCAAAGGCAGCCATTTCTCTATATTGAGCTAACTCGAGTTTCATAGATCCAGAAACTTTTTTCATTGCTTTTGTTTGTGCTGCAGATCCAACTCTAGAAACTGATAAACCAACGTTGATCGCTGGTCTAATTCCTTGGTTAAATAAATCTGTTTCAAGAAATATTTGCCCATCAGTAATAGAGATTACGTTAGTTGGAATAAATGCCGATACATCACCACCTTGTGTTTCAATTATTGGAAGAGCAGTTAATGATCCTCCACCATGTTCATCACTAAGTTTTGCAGCTCTTTCAAGTAATCTACTATGCAAATAAAAAACATCTCCAGGATAAGCTTCTCTTCCTGGGGGTCTTCTTAATAAAAGTGACATCTGTCTATAAGCTACAGCCTGTTTAGATAAATCATCATAAATAATTAATGCATGCATACCATTGTCTCTATAGTATTCACCCATAGTACAACCAGTATATGGTGCTAAAAACTGAAGTGGGGCCGCATCTGAAGCAGTAGCAGCTACAATTGTTGTATATTCCATTGCACCAGCTTCTTCCAAAGTTTTTTGAATTTGCCTAACAGTAGATCTTTTTTGACCTATAGCTACATAGATACAATAAAGTTTTTGCTTTTCATCAGCAGATTCATTAATTTTTTTTTGGTTAATGATTGCATCAATTGCAACAGCAGTTTTCCCAGTTTGTCTGTCACCAATAATTAATTCACGCTGACCTCTTCCAACTGGCACTAAACTATCAATTGATTTTAAACCTGTTTGCATTGGCTCACTAACAGACTGTCTTGGAATAATTCCTGGAGCCTTTACTTCAACTCTATTTCTTTTGGTTGCTTTATCTAAAGCACCTTTGCCATCAATTGGATTTCCCAATCCATCAACAACTCTTCCCAATAATTCTTTTCCAACAGGTGCATCAACAATATTTCCTGTTCTTTTAACAACATCACCTTCCTTAATTTTGCTATCATCACCAAAAATTACAACTCCAACATTCTCACTTTCCAAGTTTAAAGCCATTCCCTTTGATCCATCAGAAAATTCTACCATCTCTCCAGCTTGAACATTATCTAATCCATATACTCTGGCAATACCGTCTCCAACTGATAAAACTTGACCAACCTCAGTTACTTCTACTTTATCACCAAATTTTTTAATTTGTTCTTTTAATATCTTTGTTACTTCTGATGGGTTTATATCCATTTATGCCTCTATCATCCTATTTTCGATTTGTTGTAATTTATTTTTAATGGAAGTGTCCACCATTGTGCTTCCTACCTGCACAATCAAACCTCCAATTAAACTTGCATCATGTTTGTAGTTTAATTTTATTTTAGAACTAAAGTTTTTTGTTAAATCATCTTTTATAGTATTAATTTCGCTTTCATTAAGAGTTTTTGCAGATATTAACTCGGCTTTTAACTCCCCTCTTTTAATAGAGCATGTTTCAACAAAACTTTTTAAAATTTTATCAACATAAAAAAATCTTCTTTTAGAAATTAAAAACCCTAAGAACTTAGTTAATAATTCATTTAAATTACATTGTTCAGAAATTTTATTTAAAGCATTAAGCTGCTCTTCTTTTTTATTAGTTGGATCCTGAATTAATGATTTAAAATCATCATTAACAGAAATTAAGTTGATTATTGAAGTCGAGTGTTCCTCTACTTCAGTAAGTATATTATTTTCTAAAGCTAACTCATAGAGAGCTAGAGAATACCTATCAGCAGATGTTTCTGAAAAACCTTTATTTTTACTCAATTTCTTATTCCTTATAAATTATTGAAGATTTAAAAAAATTTAACTCTAATTAGCATAAGAGTACAATCTCTTCAAGTAACACACTTGTCCAAAGTTGCTCTTTTTCATTGTTAATTGAAGTTTATTGGGTCAACATCAACTGTTAGTTTAATTCCACTTGGAAATTTGAATTTTTCTATGATTTTAGACAGTGAATTTTGTACATTAAGTGATTTTTGGCCTCTAATTAGCAATCTCACTCTAAATTTTCTTTTAAGTCTAAATATAGGGGCATTCACAGGACCCAATACCTTTCCCTGAACTGAGCTCTCAATAAAATTTTTAAACTTATAAGCTTCTTTTTCAAGCTCTCTTTCGTTGCTACCAGTAATTATTAAAGCAATAAATCTTTGAAAAGGTGGAAGGTTATTTTCTCTTCTAATTTCAAGTTCTTTATCTAAAAATATATTAGGATCCTTATTTGTAATATCAGAAATCATTTTAGTATTTAAATTGTAGGTTTGGAAATAAACAGTTGCCGGCTTTCCTGTTCTCCCTGCTCTACCTGAAAGTTGGTGATATAATTGTAAATTTTTTTCTGCCCCTCGTAAATCATGGCCTTGTGACGATAAATCAATATCAACCACAACAATACAATTTAAATTTGGAAAATGAAAACCTTTAGATATTAATTGAGTACCAATTAAAATTTGAATTTTATTATTTATAATCTTATCTAATATGTCTGATGAACTTTTTTTATTCATAGTATCGCTAGAAAAAATTATAGTATTTTTTGTTGGAAAGTTTTTTTTTACTTCTTCAGATATTCTTTCCACACCAGGTCCACTAAAAATAAAATCGCACTTTCCTTCTTTTAAACAATCCCTATCTAATAACGCTTTGTACCCACAATAATGACACAATAAATTATTTTTATTCTTATGATAAACTAAGTTTATTGAGCAGTGTGGACAAGAATAACTATTAAAACATTTTTTACATAAAACATGGGGAGAAAAACCTCTTCGATTTAAGAAAAATAAAACTTGGTCTTCTTTTTCAAGATGAAAATTTACTTTTTCTATTATTTCTTTTGATATCCATGATTGAGATTCTAATTTTGAATTATTAAGATTAATTATTTCGTAATTAGGTAAAGATGCATTTAAGTATCTTTGATTAAGTTTTGATAAACTATATTTACCTTTTTTAATATTGTCATAAGTTTCAATAGATGGAACGGCTGTAATTAAATTTACAGGTATATTTTCAAACGAGCCTCTAGAAATAGCCATGTCTCTAGCATTATAAGTTACTCCCTCATCTTGTTTGTAAGATTGATCATGTTCCTCATCAACAATAATTAGTCCCAATTTTTTAAAAGGTAGAAATAATGAAGACCTAGCACCGATTACAACTTTTATTTTATCATTGGCAATACCACTCCATATTATTTCTTTAATTTTTTTTGTAATTCCTGAATGCCATACAGCTGGCTTAAAGCCAAAAAATTCTACAAACTTATTTTGAAATTGTCCTGTTAATCCAATTTCAGGTAATAGAATTAAGCCTTGAAAACCCTTACTAATTATCTCTTTTAAAGCCTCAAAATAAACCATGGTTTTACCGGAGCCGGTAGTTCCTTGTAAAACATGAACTCTAAATTTTTGATTTAATACATTCATTTTTTTTAATGAATCTTTTTGCTCTTTAGAAAGTTTTATTTCGTTTTCTTTGATATCAATTTTGAATGGCTCATAGACTTCAATTGGTAACCTCTCTACTGCACCACTACTTAATAATAACAATTTTAATGCCATACCTTTTGGGGTCATATTGTATTCAGAAAACCAGTTTAAGAATTTAATTGTATTATTTTTCAGAGATGGCACATCTAATTTTCTTAAAACTTTTTTAATTGCAAAATTTTTATTTGTTTTTTTTTCAAAGTCATCCCACACTACCCCTGTAACTTCAGACTTACCGAAAGGTACCACCACATAATCTCCAACTTTTAAATTTAAATCAGAATTATAGGTAAAGGGATGATTAAAAATATTTGGTATAAGAATCGGTACTTTCATATCTTTATAATATGAAAATATTTTAAGAGTGTATTGCTCTTTTATCTACTGATAACGCTGCTTCTTTTACTGCTTCAGAAAATGTTGGGTGTGCATGACATGTTCTTGCGATATCTTCAGCGCTAGCACCAAACTCCATTGCAACTCCAATTTCTCCAATTAGTTCGCCGGCATGAGGTCCAATAATATGTGCCCCTAAAACTCTATCTGTTTTTTCATCAGCTAGAATTTTAACAAAGCCTTCGGCTTCATCAATTGCTTTGGCTCTTGAATTTGCCATAAAATAAAATTTACCAATTTTATATTTAATATTTGCTTCTTTTAATTGTTCTTCTGTTTTACCAATTGAAGCAACTTCCGGCGTTGTATAAACAACTCCAGGGATAATATCATAATTAACATGTCCTGATTGTCCTGCGATATTTTCTGCAACTGCAATACCTTCGTCTTCAGCTTTGTGAGCTAACATCGGTCCTTCAATTACATCTCCAATAGCATATACGTTCTTAATGTTTGTTTGAAATGCTTTGTCAGTTTTAATTCTTTTCTTTTCATCTAATTCAACGCCAATTGCTTCTAAATTTAAATTGGTTGTGTTGGGTTTTCTACCAACGGATATAAGAACCACATCACAATCAAAATCGACTTTTTTTCCGTCTTTGTCAGACGTTGAGACTATAGCTCCATTAGTATTCTTTTTAATTCCCTCTACTTTAGTTTGCATATGGAAATTTATTCCCTGTTTCTTTAAAATTTTCATAAACTCTGTTGATACTTCTCGATCCATCCCTGGTGTAATATGCTCTAAAAATTCAACTACATGCACTTCTGCGCCTAATCTTGACCAAACTGAACCCAACTCTAACCCTATATAGCCTCCACCAACTACAACCATTTTTTTTGGTACAGCTTGTAAAGTTAATGCTCCAGTTGAAGATACAATTATTTTTTCATCGAATTCAATTCCTGGTAATGAAACTGGAACGGACCCAGTGCTAATTATTGTTTTTTCTGTTTCAATTATAGTTTCTTTTTTTTGATTATCCAATATTGAAATTGTATTTGCAGATTTAAAACTGCCAGCCCCTTTAAAATATGTAATCTTATTTTTTTTAAATAAAAACTCTATGCCCTTAGTTAAAATTGTTACTGCTTTATCCTTATTTTGCATCATTTTTTGAAGATTAAGTTTTACCTCACCAACCTCAATTCCAAGTTTAGAAAAATTTTGAGCTTTGTGATAATTTTCTGAAATATTAAGTAAATTTTTAGAGGGTATGCAGCCAACATTTAAACAAGTTCCACCCAATGCTCCCCTAGATTCGATGCATGCAGTTTTAAAACCTAATTGAGCTAGTCTTATTGCACATACGTATCCACCTGGACCACCACCTATTACAACTGCTTGAAATTTATCTGACATTTAAATATTTAAAAATAACCTTCTTGGATCTTCTAAGTTTTCCTTAACCATTTTTAAGAATGATACTGATTCTTTTCCATCTATAATTCTATGGTCATAAGATAATGCAAGATACATTATTGGTCTTATTTTAATCTCACCATCTACTACTACTGGTCTTTCAACTATATTATGCATTCCCAATACTCCTGATTGAGGTAAATTTAATATTGGTGTTGATAGCATTGAGCCATAAACTCCACCATTACTTATTGTAAAAGTGCCACCCTGCAGATCTTCAATTGTTAATTTACCATCACGTGCTTTTTCTGAAATTATTTTTATATTTTTTTCAATGTCCGCAAATGACAGTTCGTCTGCATCTCTTAATACGGGAACAACCAATCCTTTTTC
>JABMNQ010000052.1 GCA_013204495.1 Candidatus Pelagibacter sp. | reverse complement strand
GTTAAACAAGAAAGATCAAAATATCATTAAAGGTGTTGCTATGCTTGCTCAAAAAGCAGGAACAGCTAGATCTGAACAGTTAACTGGTTGGTACATGACTCAATTATCAGCTAATGGAATGAAAGTTCAAGAAGCAAAAGGAAAACTTTTAGAAGAACTGAAATCTATTGGAAAAACAATGGCTACTGATTGGGAAAAAAGTGCCGGCGCTACTGGTAAAAAAATATTAACTCAATATAATAAATCTAAATAAACAATATTTAACAACCCATCATTTTTATCGAGTGATGGGTTGTTTTGTAAGTATGAGAAAATTTTTAGATAAACTATATTTACACTCTGCCCATTTAGCTTCATTCTTTTTGTTATTAGTTTTAACAATTATTGTTATCCAAATGCTAACTAGGTGGACTGGATTTACCTTCCCAGGAGCAACTGCATACGCAGGCTATGCAATGGCTGGCTCAGCTTTTTTTGCTTTAGCACATACGCTGAATGAAGACGGTCATATTAGGGTAAAAATTCTTTTGCATAGATTGGGCGGCAAAAGGAGAGGGGCGGAAATCTGGTGCTACAGTATTGGTAGCATGTTAAGTGTTTATTTTTTTTATTACAGCTGCAGAGCTGTATATTTTTCATTAATTTTTAATGATATTTCACAGTCTGAAGACGCATGGCCAGTCTGGATACCTCAACTAGTTATGGTTTTGGGTGTGTTAGTGATGTCTATAGCTTTTTTAGATCGTCTATATCAAATTTTGTTCTTAGGTTATGAAGAAGTAGAACGAGTTGATGATAAAATGATCAATTAACATGGAAAATTTATATTTAACTTTAATATTTTTGTTTACGTTATTCTTTTTGTTAGGAAGTGGTGTTTGGATCGCTCTCTCGTTAATAGGAGTCGCTTTTGTTGGAATGGAATTATTCACCAATCGACCAGCAGGGGATGCCATGATCACCACCATATGGTCTACTGCTTCTAGTTGGTCATTAACAGCTCTCCCTTTATTTATTTGGATGGGAGAAATTTTATACAGAACCAGACTGTCAGAAGATTTATTTAAGGGTTTAGCACCATGGATGAACAATTTACCTGGACGCTTACTGCACACCAACATTGTAGGCTGCACTTTTTTTGCTGCTGTTTCAGGCTCATCAGCTGCTACTTTGACAACTGTTGGAAAAATGTCGATCCCAGAATTAAGAAAAAGAAATTATCCTGAACATTTAACTATCGGTACCTTAGCTGGATCTTCTACTTTAGGATTGATGATACCTCCTTCATTAACTTTGATTGTGTACGGCGTCACAATTAATGAGTCGGTTGTGCAGTTATTCATGGCAGGAGTATTTCCAGGATTGGTATTGGCATTGTTATTTATGCTCTATGTAGGAATTTGGGCTACAATTAATAAAAAAAATATGCCCCCAAAAGATCCGGAATTAAGTTTTTTTCAAAAAATAAAAAATTCTAGATTTTTATTTCCTATTTTTGCTTTAATTTCTTTTGTGATTGGATCTATGTACTTGGGGTGGGCCACTCCAACAGAGGCGGCAGCATTTGGAGTTTTGGGAGGATTGTTTTTGTCATCACTGCAGGGATCGTTAAATTTAAAAACTTTTACCGACAGCTTGATGGGTGCGACCAAAACATCTTGCATGATTGCATTTATTTTGGCAGGGGGAGCATTTTTAACATTATCCATGGGATTTACTGGTTTGCCAAGATCTATTGCAGAATGGATAGGTTCTCTTGGGTTGACTAATTTTGAACTACTTATGTGTTTAATGGTTTTTTACATTGTGCTGGGATGTTTTTTGGACGGCATTTCTTCCATCGTCCTAACGATGGCAGTAATTGAGCCTATGATTAGAAAAGCAGGCATTGACGTTATTTGGTTTGGAATATTTTTAACTGTTTTGGTGGAGATGGCACAAATTACTCCTCCAGTAGGTTTTAATTTATTTGTTTTGCAAGGAATGACTAAGCACAATATGTTTTTTTTAGCAAAGGCAGCATTTCCAATGTTTATGATGATGGTTGTTATGATTTTTGTGCTTATATACTTTCCAGAATTAGCAACTTATCTTCCCAGCACTGTTAAAGGGCCTGGAGCAGGTTAGATTTTACTTATAATAATGAAATCTTCCAAAATATTATTTAAAATTCACAGCAATACAGCTGTCATTACTCTTAATAATTCAAAAATTTTGAACGCATGGGACAGTGAAATGCGAAATAAAATTTGTGAGATTGTAAATGCTTGCAATAAAAACAAATTAGTAAAATCTATTATTATTACCGGATCTGGAACAAAAGGATTTTGTTCAGGACAAGACTTGAACGAAATAACAAATAAAATAAATACCAAAATTTGGATTCAAAGTTTTAAGAAAGTTTATTATGCAATTCGTTCAATAGAAAAACCCATTATTGCTGCAGTGAATGGGGTTGCTGCAGGTTCAGGTTTTCAACTAGCTCTATTGGCAGATTTTATTATTACACATAAGCGGGCAAGATTTGGACAGGTAGAAATTAACAATGGAATAGCAAGTGTTACGGGTCCTGCAATCATGAAAATATTTTTAGGAATGTCCAAAACTATTGAGTTAACGCTTACAGGAGAGCTTATTGATGGCACCGAAGCTAGTAAACTTGGATTTATTTACAAGTTAACATCTAAAAAGAATGTTTATTCCGAGTCTTTAAAAATTGCCAAAGAATTAGAAAGTAAATCACCGACAGCAATGATGTTAACAAAAAGAAACTTCTGGTTTATGATTAAGAAAGATTTGGACAGGGCATTTAAGCAGGCGGAAAAAATACACAAAATTAGCTTTAAAAGCAAAGCACCTCAAACCATGTCTCAAAAATTTTTAAATTCGTAGATTAATGAAATTAGACAAGGCTAGTAAAGATTTGTCTTATTGCATCGAGTTAAACTTAAAAAAAAATCCACATCGAGTTTTTATATATTCAGATCAAGAAAAAATAACTTTTTCCGAAGCGCATAAAAAAATATTATCGATTCATCTTTTTTTAAAAAAAAGTGGGATTAAAAAAAATCAAAAAATTATTGGTTATTTTAACAACTCAATAGAGCAAATTATTTTAATGCTAGCCGTGGTAACCTACGGAGCCATATGGATTCCCTTAAGTACAGATAGAGAGCAAAGTTATTTGAATTTCGTTCTCAACATGACAAACCCCAAGTTAGTTTTTACAAACGAGGAGTTTGTTAAATTATTTAAAAAAATTAATTTAAAAAAAATTATTAGCGTTGAAAAAAATTTAACTAATTTTGACAGATTCTCAACTTCTATAGTGAAATTAGCTAAACAAAGTTTGCACAGCACATGCGCTATTGTCTTTACATCAGGAACTTCTGGCCCCCCTAAAGGAGTAATGATAACCCAAAAAATGCTACTATTATCAGCCATTGGAAACCACATTGCATCCAATCAAACCAAGCAAGATGGTTATTTGCTCTGGGAAGCCTTGCACCATATTGCTGGAATTCAACTGGTCGTAATGGCCTTACTGTCTCCAACCAGAGTATATTTAATTGAAAAATTTTCAAAAAAAATATTTTGGAAATTAATAAGAAATTATAAAATTACTATTTTGCATTACTTAGGTGGCATCCTTGAGATATTGCTTAAAAATAATTCTAGTAAATTTGAGAAAAACAATTTTATCAAAATTGCATATGGAGCAGGGTGTAGACCTAGTGTTTATCGATCTTTTGTAAAAAGATTCAAAATTCCCATCAGAGAAGTTTATGGAATGACAGAGGCATCTAGCTTTACGACAATTAATTATAACAACACACAAGGAGTTATTGGAATTCCAGTCCCCTGGTTAAATGTAAAGCTAATTGATGAAAATAAAAAAATAATTAAAAAAATTAATTGTATTGGTGAGATTGCAATCAAAGAAAAAATTAAAGGTTCTATTACCCCTGGATATTTTGGACAACGAAAAATTAATAAGAAAAATTTTTTT
>JABMNQ010000006.1 GCA_013204495.1 Candidatus Pelagibacter sp. | reverse complement strand
ATTCCGTGGATGTTATTTTCAGAAAATCCAACTTTTTTTAAACCCACTTCTAGATTATTAAATCCTGTCGCATCTAAAAACCACTCAGGTTGCTTAGGAAAGCCAGGTTTTTTCTTTGATCCCTCGCCAAAATTTTTACTTATGGTCCATGTACCATTTCGCATCCACTCAACAACAGTGTCTGGTTGATTTAAACAAAGATCTGAACCTATTCCAATATTTTCTGCTCCCATAATTTCAGCTGTTTTAGCTGTCATCTCACAAAAGCTTTCTAAAGAACAATATGTTCCATCTTTTAAATGATGTGGATAAAGTGAAAGTCCTAGCATTCCCTTATTGTCTGATAAAGTTTTTAATAATTCATTTGATTTGTTTCTCTTAGCTGGATGCCAAAATGATGGGTTTGCATGAGTGATTGCAATTGGTTTTTCACTTATCTCAATTGCATCAATTGTGCTTTTTTCGGCTGAATGTGACATATCTATTACAAGGCCAAGTCTATTCATTTCTTTAATTACCTCTCGTCCAAAATTAGTAACTCCACTGTCTGTATTTTCGTAGCAACCTGTTGCTAATAAAGACTGGTTATTATAAGTGAGCTGCATAAATCTACAGCCTAAGTCATAAACTTTCTCGACTAAACCTATGTCATCTTCTATAGGTGAGCAATTTTGAAAACCAAAAAATACTGCTGTTTTATTTTCAGATTTAGCTTTCTTAATATCTTTAAAACTTTTGCCATGAAAGATTAGGTCTGAATTATTTGAAAAATGGCTTTCCCAATTTTTAATTACTGTTTTTAATTCATCAAAATCTTCGTGGTAAACAATGGTAACGTGTATTGCATCAAGCCCTGCTTGCCTATTGATCTGAAAGATTTCTCTAGACCAGTTACAATATTGTAAGTTATCAATTTTAAAATTCATTATGATCTTATTTGCTTTAAAGAATATCAATAAGTTAGATAATTTCTATTAATTTTATTGAAATTTTAGGCTTAATTTGAAATAACAATTTACGTTAGAATAAAATTACATCAAATGACTAAAAATAAATCTAAAAAAGTATCAATTGTAATGGGAAGTCAGTCTGACTTCAAAACTATGATATTCTGTCAAAAGGTACTTAAAAAATTAAACATAAAATTTGAGACTAAAATTATATCTGCACATAGAACGCCAGACCGAATGTACCAATATGCTAAAAACGCCGAAAAGAGTGATATTGGTGTTATTATAGCTGGTGCAGGAGGATCCGCACATTTACCGGGAATGATTTCAGCCCTTACCTCACTGCCGGTACTAGGGGTGCCAATTGAAAGTAAAAAACTAAAAGGTCTTGATAGTCTTTTATCAATAGCACAAATGCCAAAAGGTATACCCGTTGGAACGTTAGCGATTGGAGAAGATGGTGCGATTAATGCTGCATTATTAGCAGCAGCTATTATAGGGATTAGTGACACCGTTGTTAAAAAAAAATTAACTCAATGGCGTTTAAGCCAAAGCAAAGCTGTTAAAAAAAAACCTAAATAGTTTTATATATGTTTAAACCAACTCTTGGAATCATTGGTGGAGGTCAATTAGGAAGTATGCTGGCTATCGCTGCAAGTAAACTAGAAATTAAAACTGTTATTTTTTGTGATGATATAGACGCGCCAGCTCAAAAATTTTCCAATGACTTCGTACACGGACAATACAATGATCAAAATAAGATTAGAGAATTTATAAGCAAAGTAGATGTCGTCACTTATGAATTTGAAAATATTCCTTATGAAACATTAAATGAAATTAATAGAATAAAACCTGTTTTACCCAAACCTTCTATTAATAGAATAATCCAACATAGATTAGCTGAAAAAGATTTCATTAATAATTTGAATATAAGAAC
The DNA here is from genome assembly GCA_013204495.1 of Candidatus Pelagibacter sp. Classification (GTDB taxonomy): domain Bacteria; phylum Pseudomonadota; class Alphaproteobacteria; order Pelagibacterales; family Pelagibacteraceae; genus Pelagibacter. Next base: position 1,804 of record JABMNQ010000006.1, on the reverse strand, counting down.
TACAAGATATACCTCTATTGAAAAAAAATCTGAAATGGACTCTGTAGAAGATCTGTTACCTGGTTTGCTTAAAACTGTAACCATGGGTTACGATGGTAAAGGACAGCACCCTGTCCATACCTTAGAAAGTTTAGACTCAATCGATATTGATTATTCAAAAGGTTATATTTTAGAAAAACTTGTTAAACTTAAAAAAGAAATTTCAATAATTATCACAAGGTTTAGTAATCAAAAATATGAAATCTATGAGCCTATTGAAAATGTTCACGAAGACCAAATTTTAAGAAATTCTAAAATTCCAGCAGAAATTAGTGATAAAATATTAAATCAATCCAAATTGTGGGCAACTCAAATTGCTGAAGAGTTAAAGTATGTTGGAACTTTATGTGTTGAATTTTTTATTGATAGAAACGACAATCTTTATGTAAATGAAATAGCTCCAAGAGTTCATAATTCTGGACACTTAACCATTAACGCTTATAACGTCAGCCAATTTGAAAACCATGTAAGAGCTGTTTGTAAATTAGAACAAATACCTCTTCAAAAAAAATCTAATGCCGAAATGCTAAATATAATTGGAGATCAAATTACCCATTACCGAAATAAAAAGTTTTCTGAAAATGAATTTTTCTTTGACTATTTAAAAAAAGATATTAAAGACAAGAGAAAAATGGGTCACTTAACAACTTTAATTAGTTAAAATATCTTAATGTTAAAATCAATAGAGGGTAACTTTGATAATCTAGAGGTTAATGCGCTTCTGATTAAACATTTTATTGAACTAAGGTCTGTATCTCCCGAAGGTAGTGCTCATGTTCTTGATATTGCTGGCTTGAAAAATCCTACAATTAAATTTTGGAGTTTATGGGAGGAGGATGAATTAATGGGATGTGGTGCTTTAAAATTTCTAGATAAAGATCATGGTGAATTCAAATCCATTAGAGTTAATGATAAGTTTAGAGGTAAGGGTAATGGCTCAAAAGTTATCAATCATCTTATTTTTGAAGCTAAAAAGCTTAATATTAAGAAATTAAGCCTAGAGACCGGTGCTGGTAATTTTTTTACAAATGCTAGAAAATTATTTATCAAGTCTGGCTTTAAAATTACTGAACCCTTCTCCCATTATAAGGAAGATGTTAATTCAGTTTACATGAGCATGCTAATTAGCAACTAATAGAGCTTAAATTAAATAAATATTCTATTTTTGTTGACAAAACCGCAATAAATCTAAACAAGCCTTAAATTACTTAATTATAAGTAATAAAAGTAACATAACAAAAAGTAAGAAGATAAATATGAGTCTACAAGGAAAAGTAAAATGGTTCAATCCAACTAAAGGTTTTGGTTTTATTGAAAGAGAAGATAAAGAAAAAGATGTATTCGTTCACGTTTCAGCTGTAAGAGATGCTGGCATGAATGGTTTAGATGAAGGTCAAGCTTTGACTTTTGAAGTTGAAGATGGTCCAAAAGGTCCTTCAGCGGTAAACTTAAAAACTGCATAATATTCACACTTTCTATTGGCTGCGATTTTTTAATTAAATTAATTTTTTAATTATTTAGCTAAATATTTCAGCCAATACCAATCATTTTTTTTTAAGAAACTCACCTACCATTATATTAAATTCATCAGGCTTCTCTAAATGTACATTATGAGAGCAACCCTTAATTATTTTTAAATCACTATTAGGAATATTTTTATTTAAAGTTTCAACTTGGTCGTAATTATAAGCTTTGTCATGGTCACCCCAAATTATTAAAGTTTCATTTTTAATATTTTTTAAATTTTCAATACCGCTCCAATTCT
>JABMNQ010000005.1 GCA_013204495.1 Candidatus Pelagibacter sp. | reverse complement strand
TTTGTTCTTTGCCAGTTCCTTTATCTTTTGCAGAAACACTAACAATTCCATTAACATCAATATCAAAAGTTACTTCAATTTGAGGAACACCTCTTGCTGCTGGTGCAATACCTACCAATTCAAAATTTCCTAACATTTTATTGTCAGAAGCCATCTCTCTTTCACCCTGAAGTACTCTTATTGATACTGCGGGCTGATTATCATCTGCTGTAGAAAATACTTGGCTTTTTTTAGTTGGTATTGTTGTATTTTTTTCAATTAATTTTGTAGATACGCCACCCAGTGTTTCAATTCCAAGTGATAAAGGAGTTACATCTAAAAGAAGAACATCTTTAACATCACCCTGAAGAACTCCAGCTTGAATTGCAGCACCCATTGCAACAACCTCATCAGGATTTACACTTTTGTTTGGCTCTTTACCAAAAAAGCTTTTAACTTCGGCTAAAACTTTTGGCATTCTTGTCATTCCACCAACCATTACAATTTCATCAATTTCGTTTGCTGTAAGGCCGGCATCTTTAAGAGCAGTTTTACATGGAGGTAAAGTTCTTAAAATTAAATCCTCAACTAAAGCTTCTAATTTTGCTCTTGTCATCTTTAAGTTGATATGTTTTGGTCCTGTTTTATCCGCAGTTATAAATGGTAAATTAACATCTGTTTGTTCTGCAGAGGACAATTCAATTTTTGCTTTTTCAGCAGCTTCCTTTAGTCTTTGAAGGGCCAATTTATCTGACTTTAAATTAATACCGGTATCTTTTTTGAACTCACTAATTAGGTAGTCAACTATAGCATTGTCAAAATCTTCCCCACCTAAAAATGTATCACCATTTGTAGATTTAACCTCAAATACGCCATCACCTAACTCAAGAATAGAAACGTCAAAAGTTCCACCTCCTAAATCATAAACGGCAATTATTTTGTTTTGTTTTTTATCCAAACCATAAGCTAGGGAGGCAGCGGTTGGTTCGTTAATAATTCTTAAAACTTCAAGACCTGCGATCTTACCCGCATCTTTTGTTGCTTGTCTTTGGGCATCATTAAAATATGCCGGAACTGTAATAACAGCTTGAGTTACTTCTTGACCTAAATATTTTTCAGCAGTTTCTTTCATCTTTTGAAGTATGAAAGCAGAAATTTGAGATGGAGAATATCTTTCTCCTCTAGCTTCAATCCATGCATCACCTTTTTCTGAATTAACAATTTTAAAAGGAGCTACTGAGATATCTTTTTTTACAGTAGGGTCTTCAAAATTTCTTCCGATTAATCTCTTAACTGCAAATATAGTATTTTCAGGATTAGTTACGGCTTGTCTTTTTGCTGGTTGACCTACTAGCTTTTCTCCATCTTCAGTGAATGCGACAACAGAAGGAGTCGTTCTTGCGCCTTCGGCATTTTCCAAAACTTTTGGTTGGCTACCTTCCATGATAGAAACACATGAATTTGTTGTTCCTAAATCTATTCCTATAATTTTGCTCATAATTTAAATCCTATCCTTCATGTAAGTGTTAATTTTTAATCTACAAGTTCTGATAAATATTATTAATTATCTGAATTCTCTTTATTTTCCTCGTTTTTTTCTTCTTTTTCTATTTTTGTTTTTTTGGATACACTAACTAGTGCTGGCCGCAAAAGTCTATCTTTCATCATAAATCCTTTTTGAATTTCTTGAACGATTGTGCCGGGCTCTTTTTGATCATCATCAATTTCCATCATAGCCTGATGTTGATTTGGATCTAATTTTTTTCCAACAGAAACTATAGGAGTAATTCCATTCTTTGAAAAAATTGAGATCATGTCTTTACTTATAATTTCAAAATGTTCTAAGGTTTTTTTAAGAGCCTCGGTATCTTTTAACACCTCATCATTTTCTAGAATTTGTTTTGATCTCTCCAAGTTGTCAATCAAATTTAGAGCTTCTTTAGCAAAAGAAAAGCCACCATAATCAAAAGCATCATCTTTTTCTTTTTCAAACCTCCTTCTTTGGTTTTCCATTTCTGCGAGAGCTCTAGTAAACCTGTCTTCTAGTTCCTTAATCTTTTCCTCAGGAGTAAGTTCTTTAATTTCTTCTTTATTTTCAGAAGTATTATCTGGCTGAGCTTCATTATTTTGTTCTTCTGTTTTAATTTCTTCGGTTTCTTTATTTTGATTTTCAGCATTAGTGTTTTGCTCTTTTTCCATAGTGACTTATATGGTATGAAATTTAAAAATTGCTAGATGCTAAAGAGAAAAATTATAAAAATATTGGTAGGAACAAATAACAAGGGAAAACTTAAGGAAATTAAGGATTTATTGCCTAATAATCTTGAAATATATTCTCCTTTAGATTTTAAAATTAAAAGTCCACCCGAAAATGGAAAAACATTTGAAGAAAACTCTTTAATTAAGGCAAGGTATTTTTCAAAAAAATCCAAAATAACAAGTTTGTCAGATGACTCCGGTTTAGAGGTAGATTTTTTAAATGGAGAACCGGGAATTTATTCAGCAAGATGGGCAGGAAAAAAAGGTGATTTTAAAAAGGCCATGAATAGAGTTTTTAAAGAATTAGACAAAAAAGATAAAAACTGGAAACAAAAAAAAATCAAAGCCAGGTTCGTTTGTGCATTAACTGTTTATAATTCAAATAAAAAACTAATAAGTTCAGTTGGCAAAATTGAAGGCTCGATCTCACCTATTATGAAAGGTAAAAATGGATTTGGATATGATCCAATTTTTATACCCAAAGGAAAAAAAATTACTTTTGGTGAAATGAAAGCATCTGAAAAATATAAAATAGATCACAGGTTTAAGGCTTTTAAAAAAATTAAAAAACTTTTTTAAACTCTCCATCTTCAACTTTATAAAAGTTCAAAATATGGTTTATTTTATTATCTTTAATTTCAAAGATTCCAACCTTACCTTTGAATAGCGTTTTTTTCGAAAACATATTTTTATTAATAATAGAATTATTTTGAAGTATTAAATAATAAATAAGTCCAACTAAATCATAGCTTAAAAAAGATAGTTCATTTGGGTATTGATTATATTTTTCATAATACTCAGATGAAAATTCATCATAATTACTTTTATTTGCAGACGGAAAATAAAGGGGCTGTGTACTTGTTTCTTTAAGAAGAGATTCATCAAACCATTGGTTGAGAGTTATGAAATATTTTTCCTTAGGAAATACATCGGTATATAGTAAAGAGGTAGTTACACTTTTTAAACTTTCATCAAAATCTGAAATTACTACTGAATCAAAATTAACGCTTCCCAGCGTGTCCCTTTTTTTTAATCCTTCAATTAGGCGCTCTTTATTGCTTTGATCAGATTTTTCTAATCTTACTATTTCATCTTCTAGATTTTGCTTTCTAACTTCATAACGTGTAATTTTTTCAATTTGTTGTGTAAGTTTAGTCGGATCAGCATCATAAATATAATTTTCTAATACTTTGATTTTCGAATTAGATATGGCTTCTTTAATTTCATTTTTAAAACTCACATCTGGAGTTAAAAAAATAGTTTTTTCAATTTTATTTAATTTTATAAATTTATCGATAGCATTTAATTGGGAAGTTGCGTTTATTCCTGCATTAATAATGTTTTTTGAAAAATTATTATTTTTATTTGTTAGAGCTAAAAAGGTTATTTCATTTAGTTTATCAAGGTAAATTAAACTTTCATTAAATACGGGGCCAATTATTATTTTTACTCCTACGTTAGCTAATTCTTTAGCAGCCTCTAATGTTATCTCAGGATTTGAGCCTGTATCTTTAGGAATGATTTCAATTAATGGGTTATTAATTTTATTAATAGCAAGTCTTACGGATTTAATTATAGATTCACCAATTTCAAAATTTTCACCTGTTAATGGGACAAGCAAGCCAACTCTAATTTTTTCATTTGCGTTAACATTTTCAATATTGATTGAGAGGGCTAACGTTAAAAGTAATATAATTTTAATAATTTTTTTCATTTTAATGCTATTATTATAACGTTTATAATTTAATGATTCTACATACTGACAATATAAATAATAAAGTTAAAAGTGGCCTTTATATAGTTTCCACACCAATTGGAAATTTAAGCGATATTACCTTAAGAGCCCTAGAGGTACTAAAAAAATCAGATTATATACTGTGTGAAGACACACGAACTTCAAAAAATTTGTTAGATCGTTATGAAATCAAGTCTAAGCTTATTTCAAATCATAAATTTAACGAAAAAAAAAATCTATCAAAGATCATTGAAATTTTGAAGTCAGATTGCATTGTTTCTTTGATTTCTGATGCGGGAACACCTTCTGTCTCAGATCCAGGAGCAATAT
>JABMNQ010000051.1 GCA_013204495.1 Candidatus Pelagibacter sp. | reverse complement strand
TCATTGTTAAATTTCATCAAATGGATGGAAAAGATTCTGTGTATGTTCCAGGATGGGATTGTCATGGATTACCCATTGAATGGAAAATTGAAGAACAATATAAAAAGAATAAAAAAAATAAAAATGAAGTTCCCATAACAGAATTTAGAAAAGAATGTAGAGAGTTTGCTCAAAAATGGATTGAAGTTCATAAAACACAATTTAAAAGATTGGGTGTTATTGGAGATTGGGATAACCACTATGCAACAATGAGCTTTGATGCTGAGGCTCAAATTGTAAGAGAGCTAGGAAAATTTTTAAAAGAAGGAAGTCTTTACAGAGGATTTAAACCTGTTCTTTGGTCAACAGTTGAAAAAACTGCACTAGCTGATGCTGAGGTAGAATACCAAGATCATAAATCAGATACAATTTATACTGCCTTTCCAGTTAAAAAAACAAACTTGAAAGAATTGGAAGGAGCGGATGTTGTTATATGGACTACTACGCCTTGGACTATACCAGCAAATAAGGCTTTAGCTTATAATGAGGCTCTAGATTATTTAATAATTCAATTAAATGATGAAGGAGATTTTAAGAGTAGGAAGATAGTAGTAGCGGAAGCCTTACTAGAATCTGTTATTAAAGATTGTGATATTAAAGACTACAAAGAAGTAAAAAAATTTAAAGGAAAAGATTTTAAAGATACAATTTGTAATCACCCCTTTTTAGACCTTGGCTATGATTATGACATCCCAATGCTTGAAGCAAGATTTGTTACAACAGAACAGGGAACGGGAATTGTTCACTGCGCACCTAGTCATGGTCCTGATGATTTTAATCTTTGTTTGAACTATGGAATTAAAGCAATTGAGACAGTGGATGGTGATGGTAAGTATACTAAAAACCTCCCTTTGTTTGAAGGTATACATATTTTTAAAGCTAACCCGATTGTAATTGAAAAATTAAAAGCAGAAAAAAAATTATTATCTAGTGGAGAATTAATTCACTCATACCCACATTCTTGGAGGTCCAAGGCACCCCTTGTTCATAGAGCAACTCCACAATGGTTTATTTCGATGGAAAGCCATGGACTTAGAAAAAAAGCATTAAAAGCATTAGATGAAACTATATTTTATCCGGATAAAGGTAGAGAGCGAATAAAGGCAATGATTGAAACAAGACCAGACTGGTGTGTATCAAGACAAAGAGTTTGGGGAGTTCCCTTACCAATATTTGTTCATAAAACTACAAAAGAAGTTTTAGCTGATGATGAGGTAAATGAAAATATTGCAAGTATTTATGAAAAAGAAGGATCTGACTGTTGGTTCTCTGATAACCCACAAAGATTTTTAGGAGATAAATACAAGGCAGAAGATTATGATAAGATGAGTGATATTGTTGAAGTCTGGTTTGATAGTGGATGCACACATGCATTTGTTTTAGAGAAAAGAAAAGATCTTAAATGGCCAGCATCAATGTATTTAGAGGGATCTGATCAACATAGGGGCTGGTTCCATTCATCACTATTAGAATCTTGCGGAACTAGAGGAAGGGCACCTTACGAATCTATATTATCACATGGATTTGTTGTAGATGGTAAGGGTCTTAAAATGTCAAAATCATTAGGCAATGTAATCGCTCCAGAAGATATATTAAAAAAATATGGTGCAGATATTTTAAGAATATGGGTTGCATCATCAAATTATGCGGAAGATTTAAGAATTGATTATTCAATCTTAGAGCAGCACGCTGACTCTTATAGAAAAATTAGGAATACATTTAGATATTTACTTGGAAATTTAAATGATAGGTTTAACAAGGTAGATATAAAAAAATTAGATTTAAATCAATTACCAGAATTAGAGCAATATATGCTCCACAGAGTTTTTGAATTAAATAAAAATTTCAAAAATTACTTTAAATCATATGACTTTCACAATCTTTACAAGGAACTTTTGAATTTTTGCACTGTAGATCTGTCTGCATTTTATTTTGATATTAGAAAGGATGCTTTGTACTGTGACAGTAAAGATTCTGAGAGAAGAAAAAGTTGTATTGTTGTTTTAAATATAATTCTTGAATCTCTAATTAAATGGTTAGCACCAATATTGTCATTTACGACAGAAGAAATTTTTATATTAATAAGCAAAGATAATAAAAGTATTCATTTAGAGGAGTTTATGGAATTTCCGAAATCATTTGAAAATGAACAATTAAATAAAAAATGGATTGAATTAAAAAAGATTAGAGACATTTGTAATATTAGCATAGAAGCAAAAAGAGCAAGTAAAGAAATAGGCTCAAGTCTAGAAGCAAACTTAATTATTGATTTAGGTAAAGATTTACTTGAAATTTCAAAAAATATTGATTTTTCTGAACTATGCATCACTTCTTCAGCCATCGTACAAAAATCAAATACAGAAGAGGTGACAACACAAACAATCAAGGCAGAAGGTGACAAATGTCCAGTATGTTGGAAGATAAGCAGAGAAAAGTGTGTAAGACATTCTAATTAACAGAATAAATAATGTACAAAATTGGATTAAAAAAATTTTCTTTAAATTTAATAATTTTAATCACAGTTTTTTTTATAGACCGGTTAACAAAACTTTATATTTTAAAATTAGCAGAGGTAGAAAAATCAGTAGATATGTATGTTACCTCATATCTAAATTTATATTTAATTTGGAATAAAGGAATTGCATTTGGCCTACTTTCTATAAACGAAAGTATAATTTATAATTTTATTACAATTATAATTGGTATCATTATTTTAATCATTTTTTTTATGACGTGGAAAAATGATAATATTCAACGTTTTTTTTTAGCATTAGTTGCTGGTGGTGCACTAGGGAATTTTTATGATAGAATAGTTTATACAGCTGTACCTGATTTTATTGATCTTCATTTTCAAGGTTTTCATTGGTTTGTTTTTAATGTTGCGGACATATTTATTACAATTGGTATTTTCTGCCTTATTTTAGTAGAATTTTTTAATAATAATAAAATTACAAATGAAAAAAAATAATACATTAGTAGTAATCCTTTTATTTTTACTATTTCTAAACTCCTGTGGCACAGTTGCAGAAGGCTTGGGAGGAAGTAAAAAAAAAGGTAGCGAAGAATTTTTGGTAGAAAAAAAAGCTCCTTTAGTATTACCACCCAGCTTTGGAGAGTTGCCAGAACCAGGAATGAAAACAGGTGAAAATTCAATATCAACTAAAAAAGGCACATCTGATATTGAGGAAATAATTAATCAAAGCTCTACGACAAAAACAAAAACAAATAATGATAATTTAGTGAATTCAATTGAAGAATTGATTATTAAAAAAATTAATGATAAAAAGATTAAAGAAGTTAGTTTAGAAGAAACATTAAATGAAAATATAGAAGATAAACCAGAAACAATTAAAAAAGTTGGTTTTTTTGGAAGACTGAAAGCAAAGTTCAATAACTTAGATCATTAAGCTCATGATATTTAAAAATTTTTTAAATATCAAAAATAACAAAATAATTAAAAAAGATTTATCAAATTTACTAAAAAATCAGCCACAACTTTTTGAAACTTTAAAACCAAATTATAAATATAGCTATTCTAAAAAAATAATCTCAAAATATAAAAAATTTTTCAATATAAGAATAATTGGTATGGGTGGCTCTGTTCTTGGTGCTGAAGCCATCTATCATTTTTTAAAAAATAAAGTAAAAAAAAAATTAACTTTTGTAAATAATTTAAATAGTAACGCGGATTATTTTAAGGATAAAAATATTAATTTAAATTTAGTTATATCTAAATCTGGAAATACTTTGGAGACAATAGCAAATGCAAGTGCATTGATAAAAAGCAAAGATAGCAATATTATAATAACCGAAGATAAAGACAGCTACTTAAATGATTTGGCAATCAAACTTAAGGCTGAAATATTCGAACATAAAAATTATGTAGGTGGTAGATATTCTGTTCTATCAGAAGTTGGGATGTTACCAGCAGAATTAATGAATTTAAGCGAGGGTAAATTTAAACAATTCAATAGCCTTATTAAAAATAAAACTTTTATAAACAATCTTGTTAACAATGTTGCGGCCACTTTAAATCTAATTAAAAACGGCAAATATACTTCTGTAATTTTGAATTATGATGAACAGTCAGAAAATTTGTTTAAGTGGTACCAACAATTAATAGCAGAAAGTTTAGGTAAAAAATCTAAAGGTCTTTTACCTGTTATTTCGTCTATGCCAAAAGATAATCATAGCTTAATGCAATTATATTTAGATGGTCCAAAAAAAAGTTTTTATACTTTTTTTAACGTTTTAGATAACAAACATGTAAAAGTTAATAATAAGAATATTTTTATTAGACAAAAATATTTGAAAAATAAATCAATTGAACAAATTAAACAATCTCAAATGTTGGCTACAGAGAAAGTTTTCAAAATTAAAAAAATACCCTTTAGAAGTTTTAGAATTTTAAAAAGAAATGAGAAATCACTAGGTGAATTATTTTGTTTTTTTATCCTAGAGACAGTTTTGCTTGGAAGAGCTTTAAACGTCAATCCTTTTGATCAACCATCAGTCGAATTAATAAAACAAGAAACGAAAAAAATTTTAATTTAAGATACTACCAAAAATAATTTTTGAAATACCATAATTTTTTTTCATTATAGTGTTAAATTGATCTGGAAATATATCCTCTTCTTTTTTGTGTCTATGAATTATTATAATTCCATTATCTTTTACTAGTTTTAATTTAATGATTGTATTTAATAATTCTGTTAATTTTTTTTCTTTGTATGGTGGATCCATGAAAATAATATCAAATTTATCATTTAATGATTTTAATGTATTTTCTGCAAAGATATCTTTCTCAATGAGCTTTGAAAAATTTTCTTGTTTTAGATTGTTGATATTTTTTTTTAGAACCGCTAATACCTCTTTATAACTTTCTAAAAATGTCACTGTTGCAGCACCACGAGATAAACACTCTAGACCAAATGAACCAATACCCGAAAATAAATCTAGTATGTTGGCTTGTTCTAATTCTACATTTAATAATTTAGAGTGTTTAATTATATTAAAGATTGATTCTTTCGTTAGATCTTTGAGTGGTCTTGTTAATTTATCTTTAGGTGGATGAATTTTTTTACCTTTAAAGCTTCCTGAAATTATCCTCATTCATCAATTACCTTGTGCCCAATATCCTTTCTAAAAAAACCCCCACTCCAATCGAGGCTGTTAATTAGTTCTAAAGCTTTGTCTCGACTTTTTTTAAAATTTGAAGATAAGCTAACAAAATTAATTACCCTACCTCCATTTGAATAAATTTTATTTTCAATCTTTTTAGTTCCCGCATGATATATAAAATCGTTTTTGGTTAAGCTAAGTTTTTCAATATTATCGATTAAAACTTCATTGTTATACTTGTCGGGGTAACCTTTTGAACAAAGGACAATGCATAAGCTTTTTTTGTCATGCCATTCTATTTTTAAATCTTTTAATTTTTCTTGGCAGCACGCTTCAATAATCTCTAGTAAGTCAGTTTTTAATTTTGGTAGAATGGTTTGGCACTCAGGATCTCCCATTCTAACGTTGTATTCAATTAAGTAGGGCTCTCCTTTTACTATCATTAGGCCTGCATATAAAAAACCCTTATAATTAGAGCCCATATCTCTTAGTGCTTGGATAGTAGGTTTTATTATCTTGTTCAATATTTTTTCTTCAAGTGTAGGATTTATTAATCGAGAAGGAGAATAGGCACCCATACCACCTGTGTTAGCTCCCTTATCACCTTCCAAAACTCTTTTGTGGTCTTGTGCCGTTTCAAAACTTTTAATTTTTTTGCCATCACTAACTATAAAATAGCTCATTTCTTCGCCATCAAGAAATTCTTCAATTAAAATATCTTTTGCTATACCAAATTTTCCATTGAATATTTCCTTTATTCCAATTTCCGCACTTGCCTTGTTTTCACAAATATAAACACCCTTACCTGAGGCAAGCCCATCTGCTTTAACCACTAATGGGAATTGAGCATTATCCAAAAAAGAAATTGCTTGACTAGAATTTCCAAAAATTCCAAATTTAGCAGTAGGAATTTTATAATCTTCACATATTTTTTTTGTAAAAATTTTTGAGCCCTCTAGCTGAGAGGAAATTTTATCAGGTCCAAAAATATTTATCCCAGAGTCATTAAAGAAGTCTACTATTCCATCTACTAATGGTTTTTCAGGACCAACTATTAATAGATTTATTTCATTTGTAATTGAGTATTCTTTGATTTTATTAAAATCTGATAGGTCAATCTCGACATTTTGAGCAATTTCTGAGGTCCCAGCATTTCCTGGAAAACAATATATTTTTTCTACCTTGGAAGATTGCTTTATGGAAAGACATAATGCATGCTCTCTTCCACCGCTTCCAATTATTCCAACTTTCATATAGATGTATATAAACTAAAAATGAATAAAAAATTAGCAAAATTAAAATATTTACCTAATAATTTTGAAATTATTGAAAATGGAGACCACGTTGTATGTGCAGTTTCTGGAAAATTGATAAGCTTGGAAAATCTCAATTATTGGAATGTGGAGCTCCAAGAGCCCTATTATTCATATGTTGAGGCCCACAAAAAAAAAGAGAATAGTTAAAAAATTATTTCCAACGGTCGTGAGACCATATCCATTCTCTTGGATTTTTTAAAATCATTTTCTCTAACCAAATATTTAAATCTCTTGTAATTTTTTCTCTAGTATCGTTTTTGGAAAACTCTATAGGTTTTTCAATTTTAATATTAAAATTTATCTGATTATGCCTTTCAATGTAAATTGGGACAACTTTGCAATTAAATTTTTTTATAAACTGTGCTGGAATTGTTGTTGTGAAAGCATCTTGGTTAAAAAATTTTGATTTAATCCCCTCAGACACTCTTTGATCTATCATTAAAGCAATAGAGTGACCCTTTTTATATAATTTTAATAACTCTCTAACGCCTCTAGTGCCTTTTTTTATTTGATTTTTGCAAATGTATTTTTTTCTTATTCTCTTCATTAATACATTCAAAAATGTATTATTTAATGGTCTATATATTGCAGCCAAATCTACACCTGATTTTTCAATTTGCATTGCCATTAGTTCAAAATTACTAAAATGACCTGATATAAAAATTACAGGTGTTTTTTCATGTTTTATATCTTCAAGAATTTCTTTACCTTCTAGGTTAATATTAGATGTCAATTTGTTATTTCTAAAATCTTTAAGAAACATGTATTCAGCCAGAGTTCTCCCATAATTATTCCACATACTTTTTTTTATTTTATTTAATTCCAGTAAATCAATCTGAGGAATGGCTCTTTGAATATTTGATTTAATCGTTTTTTTTGATCTGAATAGAGGACCCAAAAATTCAAATAATTTTCCACTTAAAAAAGATGATATTTTTAAACCCACAACTTTATACACAAGAAATAGAGATGAAATAATTATGAATTCAAAAAAATATTTAATTTGTTTCATTTAAGTCAATTAAGATTTTGGTAAGTTTTTTTTCATCTAATATTTTAAGAGTAGATTTAATAAATAAAACTTTTGTTTTGTCCAAAGAATCTAATCTTAAATAATCTTTTTCTGTTGTAATAATTTTTGAATCATATTTCTTTGCTTTCATAGTTATCTCATAAAAATCTTTTTTTGAATATTGGTAGTGATCTGGGTATTCTAAATCATCAACAATCTTTAAATTATTATTTTTTAACATATGCACAAAGGTTTCATGATTGCCTATACCTGAAAACACAAGGTAATTTTCTTCTTTATTAAAAGATGCAATATTTAATGGAATGTATTTTCCCTGATTAATATTTATTTTTGGGTTTATTTTCTCAATTTGATTTTTAATATCAGTCAAATCTTCCTCATTGCCATTTAAAAAGACATTTTCGTAAAATCTTAAATTATTAATACTTTCTCTCAAGGGACCTGAGGGAAGCGTGAGTCCATTTCCAATCCAATTTAGATTATTAAAACAAACTATTTCTAGATCGTACTTAATCGAAGTATCCTGCAATCCATCGTCAAAAATTGCAATTTTATAACCTTGTGAGATTGCTTCTTTTAGTGCGGTAATTCTTTTTTTTGAAGTAAACAATTGCCCATTATTACTAAGTAATTTTTGTTCATCAATTTGGTCTGAATGATGTTTTTTAATAAAACAAACTTTGATATTTTTTTGCTCTAAAATTTCTTTTATTTTAAGAGCTAGAGATGTTTTTCCAGTTCCACCAATATAAATATTGCCGACACAAATTGTTTTAATTTTTGGATTGGTTAGTTTCGGTTTTAATTTTAATTTTGAAATTAATTTTAAAATAATTGAAAAAGGTAAAAGTAGATAAGAATATAAATTTGGTTTTGTATAATCCCAGAACTTAGGTTTTTTTAATTTCATTATTTAATAAATTGTTTATCTCATCTTTAGTTTCATTAAGTATTTTTTTTCCAATTTTTTCAATTTTTAAATAATTCTTTTTATCATTTGGCCTAATCATTAATTTATTTACAAGGTCAGTTAAATGATTTGTATTTTTGACTACTTTAGTGATTTTCAATTTATTAAGTAGTTTATATGTGTCTCTAAAATTATCTATATTTCGACCGTGCAAAATTGTTGCGCCTAGCATTGCAGGCTCCAATGGGTTTTGGCCACCATTTCCAGTAAGTGATTTTCCCATAAAAACTATATTTGTTGATTGATAAAACTTTTTTGTCTCTCCATATGTGTCCACTAGATATACATCGGTATCTCTTAAATTATTGGGATGAGAGCTATGCAAAACAACATTTAGCTTTAAATTTTTAATTTCTTGCACAATTCTCCCAGCTCTATGGATGTGTCTTGGAATTATTATAGTTAATAAATTTTTATATCTTTTCTTAAGATTAATGTGAGCTTTAGAGCATATAATTTCTTCACCCGGATGTGTGCTTGAGGCGCACCAAACGTTCCTTCCATTTAAATTTTTTAATAAATTTTTATTTAATTTAATAAAACTGTCATGTCCATTGTTAACAAGTTTTAGATTGCCTATTTTTTTAACATTAGAAACATTCAATTTTTTAAGATATTTATACGTTTCATTATTTTGTGGATAAGCTTTTGAAATATTTTTAAATATAGAGTGGGAAAAATATTTTATACGTTGCCACTTATTAAAAGTTTTTTTAGTAATTCGTGCATTAAGAAGCAACAAAGGTATATTTTTTTTATTAATTACTTTATAAATACTTGGCCAAATTTCTGACTCAATAAATATTGTGATAGTAGGTTTCCAATAATTTAGAAATTTATAAGAATAAAATATCCAATCTATAGGAAAAAATTGATGAATTGTCTTTTTAAATTTGTATTTTTTAAATATTTGTGCAGAGCTTAAAGTCGAAGAGGTTATTAAAATTTGATGGATAGACTTATTTTTTTCAAGCTCGTAAACTAATGGCACTATACTAAGAAACTCACCAACACTAGCTCCGTGGAACCATATTAAGTTTCCTGTAACCCTTTTTTTGGATGGTATACAAAATTTTTCTTTAAATCTTGTTGGGTCTTCTTTCTTTTTTAAAATTCTATTAAGTATTATTAACGGTGAGAATACTAATAATATTATTATAAGTATTTGGTATAAAAAAAACATTACTCTTTTCGAATTTGTTTTTCATAGAAATTTTTATAAAGATCAGAATTTTTTAATAATTCATCATGCTTGCCGTTTGCAACCACATTTCCAGAATCGATGATATAAATTTGGTCTGAATTTAAAATTGTTGATAGTCTATGAGCTATTACAATAGTAGTTTTATCTTTAGTTAATATTTTTAAAGCATCTTGAATTTTACTTTCCGTTTCAGCATCTAATGATGATGTGGCTTCATCTAAAAGAATTATTGAGCTTTTTTTAATCATAGCTCTAGCTATTGATAATCTTTGTTTTTCTCCACCAGATAGTCTAATTC
>JABMNQ010000050.1 GCA_013204495.1 Candidatus Pelagibacter sp. | reverse complement strand
GCTAAAAAATCAACACTAATCCAATATTTTACTTTGTATTTCATCTATAAGGATTCTTCAACATCAAATTGATACTCATAATATAAATTGCCATCTTTATCTACACCAGATACACCAAATTCTTGAACATCATTTGTTAAGTGTACTGTAAATGGAACATTATCATATTGAATATCTGAAGAAGAAACTGCTGTTGTTAAAGGTGGTTCTATTGTTAAAGTTCCTGTTGAAATATCTGATTGATCTGCAACGACCATATAAACTTTATCATGACTAGCAAATTTTATAAAATCTCCAGCTTTTAATGTGCCTGTTCCTGTACCACCTAATGTAATTGAAGTATCTCCAGCACTTCCAGTTCCAGTTGGTGTACCTGATGCTGTGCCTCTAGCATCTTCTACTTCTGGTGGGATAATTGTAAAGTTTTCTTTGCCTGATCTTTGTTTAATTATAAATGCCATTAACTCTCCATAAACATCTGATCTTTTACCAGTAATAATTTGAACTGAAAATGCCCATCTTTGATTGTCTATTTGTCTTGCAAGTTTCTTACCTGAAACAGTTTTTGATATAATAGTATTTTGAATTGACTTTATTCCTAAAGTTCCAAACTTAGCAGTTGATATAGGAAAAGCACCAGACATTAAATTAAGTTTTTACTCCCTCTTTCATTTACAGCACTATTAATTAATTGAGTTATAGTTCCTCTTGATCTAACTAATAATTCTTCAAAGCCTGAAGCATCTACTGTGTTGATATTAAAATTAACTGTTGTTGCACCACCTGAACCACCTCTAGCAGTTTGTTGTATTTGTCCTGATTGGTTGGGTACAAATAATTCTGCACCTTGTTCTCCTACCATGTATGGTTGTCCTTTTTGTACTGAACCACCAGATGCTCTTTTCATTGAACCACCACTAGTGCTTAAAAATGAACCACCAGTAAAGAAAGAAATAAATGCAGCAAGACTAGCTTGTTTTTTTAACTCATTTGTTTTTTTCTTAGATGTGTCTAAATCTTCTTTATTAAGTGCATTTCTAATTGTTTCTTGAATAACTATTTGAATTGTAAAAGCTACCATATCTACTAACAATTTTTGTGCTATTTCTTTCATTGTCATATTTAAGTCTTTTCCTAAAATTATTGATTCAGCTAAACCTTTAGAAAATGCTTTAATACCACCTTGAGCCATTTTACTTACAGTTTCATTAATAGATTCAAAATCTTTTTTAAATCCTGTAAGAATATTATCTTTAACTTTACCTAATTCTAAACCAAATTTTTTACTTTCTTCGGTAGCACCTTTTAATTTATTTAAAATTTCTTCTACTTGTTGTGCAGATATTAATGCTTTAGATTCTAAACTACCTAAAAACTCTTTTAATTTTCCGATACTATTATCTAGTCCACCATTGGTAGCTTCTAATTCTTTTCTATATTCGTTAATAGGCTTTTTAAGATTGGTTGCTATACCAACTAATTGATTATTTTGATTTAATATTTTAGCAAAGTTTTCATCACTTACTAAAAATAATGTTTTTCTTGTTTCTAAAATTGATTGATTAAATTCTGCAAAATCCATTAACAGACCACCCATCATTGATCTTATTTCATCAATGAATCCACCTATTAAAAGAACTAATCCTTTACCTTTACCACCAAGCATTAAGAAACCAAGAATACCAAATGTTCTAACTCCCTCTGGTAAACTTTTTAAAAAATCAAAAAGATTAACTAATGATTGACCTACAAAAGAAAAAACAGGTTTAATTGCTTGAATAATAATAGCACTTCCTATTATAATTTCTTTAGTAGATTGAATAAGACCAGCAGATAGTTTTGCACCAAAATCAGCTAATACTTTTTCGTTTGTTTCTAGTAATTTATTAACTTCTACTAATCCTTGTTTTATAAAATCAAAAAAACCAGCTTGTGCAGTATCTAATCTAAACTTAAATAATTTATCAGATAACATTGATAAAGTACCTGTAAATGAAGTTGATAAAACTTCTGTTGCTTTTTCAAATTCTCCACCCTCTCCAAATAATTCTCTAAATCTTTTTTTAGTTTCTTCTGTTGTAACTTCTACACCAGCTTTAAATCCTAATAATGCTCTAACACCTCTTTCTCTAAATAAATCTGCACTACCAATACCTGATGAGAATGATCTTTGTATTTGTTCTGCTGTTGTTCTAAAATCTAATCCTGTTACTGCTGCAACATTACCTGTAAGTTTTAATATTTCGTTTAATTCGTCTGCATTTTTTGTAACCACTGCTAAGTTACCAGCACCAGCTTGTATTTCTTCTAGTGAAAAAGGAACTTTAGATGCAAAATCAATTAAACCTTTAAAAGCCTTATCGCCCTCTTTTACACCTTTAAATAAAAAAGCAAATCTTAGTCTTAATTGTTCAACAGTAGAACCAACATTTAAAATTGATTTTATTGCTAGTCCACCACCAATTCCTAAAATTGCTGATTGAACTGAAAATACTGCACCTTTTAAATTTGTTAATCCAGCACGAACACCATTTAAGGCTTGTTTAGTTTTATCTTTTGCTAAAATATTTAATACTAAATTTTGTGCCATTATTTATGCCTTGCTTTATTGTTTTCTTCTTGTTCTAATAAAAGATAACCAAGCCAATGATTATATACCCATTCTTCCATTTGTAAAACTTCTTGTAAGGATATTTTTAACCTATCAGCTAAGATAAAACAATTCTTTAATTGAGGATCAGAATTTAGTTTTTTTTTACTTCTTCAGGATTGATAGCTTTAACCATTTCAGTTGCTATCCTAGATAATACATCAGAATCAACTTTGTGCATTAATGAAAGTTTATCTTCTAATGTAAAAAGTCTATTACCATCTTTGTCGATAGCTTTCATAACAACAATGTCAGCAAGAATACTTACATCATTTAAGTTATCTGATTTCTTAAAAATTTTATTTTTTTCAGAAAGAGTTATTGGATTCCAATAAATAACACTTGCATTTCCAGCTTCATCTTTCCATTCTTCTACCTCTAAATGTTGAACACCTAAAGATTCAAAATGGTTTTTAGCAGAATCTATTAATTTCATAAATTATGAATTATACAGTTCCTATAGTTAAAGCACCTGTTCCTTGAAAAGTAACAGTTCTTGAAATAATTGCGTCCATTGAGTTATTGATACTCATACCTGTAACAATACCTGTTCCAGTATAACTTGCATCTCCACCTGTATTACCTTCTGGTAATAAAACAAATGAGATAGAAGAACCAGCAAGTAAAGTTTCTTGTGGAGAATCAGTTTCGTCAAAGTGCATTTCTAAAGAACCAGAGAATGAAGTTCTACCAGCTACAAATGATTTAGTTCCATCTGTTAAAGCAGTATCTTCAACTACATCTCCAGTAGTTTCAAGTGTAAAGCTAGTTAGTTCCCCAACTGCTGTTCCACCGGCTGTTACAACTCCTTCTTTTCCGTGATGTGTTGCCATGTCTTTTTATCCTTGTT
>JABMNQ010000049.1 GCA_013204495.1 Candidatus Pelagibacter sp. | reverse complement strand
CTTTGAATCTCTGGGTCATCAGAACTAGCATATATTCCATTAATCGTTTGTCTTAATTCTTTTTCTAATACTGTAAAGTCTGAACCAACTAATGTATTCTGGTAAACCTTTTCTGATAGCTTTCTTGTAAATGTATTTGATACGTCTTTAAACTGTGTGAAGTATTGTTGTTTTAAATTTTGGATTAAAGATAAATCGCCTTTAGTTAATTCCTGAAACTCTACTGGGATATTACCAATACGTTTAAATGCTTTCTCAATTCGTTTAGCTTGTTTATTAAAGCCTTCTCTAACAACTGTATCTGACCATGCTAAATATTCTCTTTCAAGAATAGCTTTTATCTGTGGTCTAATAGCAATAGCTGATTGTAATTCTATTAGTTTTCCATCTGTTGTAGGTAATCTTCCAGCAAGTGAAACTACTTCTGCTTCTATCTTATATAATGTTTTGATTAATGTTTCATAATATCTAGCTTCGGCAAGTTCTATTTGCTTAATTCGATATTGAGTTGCTTCTTTGATTATGTCTGCCATTTTGTTCCGATTATGTTCTATTTTATACTCCAAAAAGCTAGTAAATGCTAAATGAAAAATAAAAATTTTATTTCATTATAAATTATACCTTTTACACATTATTCTAACTTTATTAAACAACAAAAAAGAGGAGAAAAAAATGACAAATAAATTAGATACATGGTTAGATAAAGCATATAAAATTAGTGCAGAAACAGCTACTGGCACTAAAGTAATGTGGGGAGATGGTAAAAAACATGGTATCAACCAAATTCATTTTAATAAATGGCTTGGTACACCAAAGTATGAAAATGGTTTAGATATACTTTTTAAACTTGGCTATACACCAGAAGAAGCATTAGTTAAGTGGGCAGAATATAACCCAATAAATAAAAAATGGGGGAAGAAAAAAAATGTATAAATCTAAAACATATTATATTTGGTATTTAGCTAAAAAAAATAAAGATAATAAATACTATAAAAAACCCAAAATTTTTAGAATAGGTATAAAGAAATTTATACAGAGATTAAATTATTGGGGTGCATTTGGTAGTAAAATTTTCCAAACAAAAAAAGAAGCTGTAAATTATTATAAAAAATAAAAATATAAGGCGATCTTAATGGTCGCCTTTTTTATATCTGTTCTTGATCTACTATTTCTTGCTGAACTTCGTCTTGTGTAAATTCTCCAACCTCTGATTTAATTTCTATTTCTTCAAAGATAATATTTAACTTCTCATCATCATCAACTACTGCTCTAGCTATTTCTTTGTCGATCTCTTTTGATAATGTAGGAGATTGAACATTGATTGCTTTTGCTTGTTGGTAGAACATAAGATCACTTGCGTAATCTCTAATGTTAAATGTATCTGGGTAATTAATTTCACCATCAAATTTAGTATTTTGGAATAGTGCATATAGTTTAAATAATTGTTCTTCTGCTAATTGTAAGTTGTCAGCTTTTTCAGATAGTCTAGCATTAAGTAATTCAAATTCAGTTTGTAATGCAACACCTGAACTAATCCCTGTCTTTGTAGTTCTGATTGCCCCTGTGTGTGCTATTCTATTAATAGATTCTACTTTGTTTTTAATTGAATCCATTATTGATTGTAAGCTAGAACCAGAAGGTTGTAGTAAATAAGGTTTTAAGTTTGGCTCTAGTTCATCAGGCATTTCAATAATTGCACCAGCACCAGCACTAGCATTTACACTAGGAGTCTTAACTAAAGATGGGTGGTTAGTTAATCTAATTAACTGTTCCATTTCAGAGTATTCATTGTAAATAGATTTTTGTAGATCAGCTATATCAGTTAAATCTGATTGACCAATTCCTCTCTTATGAGATTTAGCATTGTATAAAACAACTGCTGGTATTTTACCCAAAGTATTAGGAACACTATCAATTAATTTAGGCTCTGATCTTTCTTCCATGTAAATTGTATCAATTCTATCCAGATACCAAACTCTCATGTAAGTACCACCTTTTCTATCTACTTCTTCTCTAATCTTTAAATAGTCTAGTTCGTACTTCCCATT
>JABMNQ010000048.1 GCA_013204495.1 Candidatus Pelagibacter sp. | reverse complement strand
TATGCCAATTCTCTTAAAAATAAATTTTCAAAGATTAGCTTTCCTAGATATTGGTCATTTATTGACAAATTTCCCAGAACACCCACGCAAAGAATTGATAAAAAATCTATTGAAATTAAGCAACTAAGCATTTTTGATTTTAAGAAAAAAAAAATTATACGATTAAAAAATTATTGAAATTTACTTAATTGATCTAAAGGCTTTAATACATAGCCGTTTTTTTCAAGACCTTCTTTTAAAAATCTTGCCAAAGGAACGGCTGTTTTTCCATCACCATGTAAGCAAATAGTATCAATGATGCATGGAATTTTTTTTCCAGAATGGCTATATATTGATTTGTTCTCAAGCATTCGCATAACATGATCAAGAGACTTCTTGGGATCTGTAATTAGTGCATGATTTAAATTTCTAGAAACTAGAGTGCCATTATCTTCGTAATTTCTGTCAGCAAATATTTCAGATGCGCAAGGCATCTTTAGATTTGTAGCTGCCTTCTCCATTTCTGACTGAGCCAAAACCATAAATATCAATTTCCGATCAAATTCTTTAACCGCCTCTCCAATAGTAAGAGCCAAATCATAATCTTCGCACGCCATATTATTTAAGGCACCATGAGGTTTTACATGTGTAGATTGGTATTTAAGTTTATCGCATGCAATTGCCATAATTTCCAATTGATCGGTAATAAGTTTTTTAATTTCAGATTTTGACAAATTTAGTCTTTTACGACCAAAATTTTCCCGGTCTTTAAAAGATGGATGCGAACCTACACTAACATTATTTTTTTTAGCTATCTGTATAGTGTTTTCGATAGTCTCTGTGTCACCCGCATGATAACCGCACGCAACATTGGCAGTATTGATAATGTTCAATAATAGAGGATCATTATCCGTCGATGAAGGAGAAGATTTTTCTCCTAGATCAGAATTAATGTTTGTTTCCATAAAAATACTTTAAAATATATAGTAAAAGCTTAAAATTAAAATGATTAAAAAAATCTCATCATTTGGAGACCAGGCTGTTCTATGTGATTTTGGCGAAGAGGTTACCAAGGAAGTTAACTCCAATGTAATTTCTGTATTTAAGATTGTTCAGAGTAAAATTTCCAATAAAGAAATTATTGGTATTAAAAACTGTGTTCCCTCTTATAATAAATTATTAATAAGTTTTGATTTGCAATTAATAGACCTAAAAAAAGTATTGCATTTTATTGAAAATTTAAACTTTGCTACTGAATCCATTTCTCAACTAGGAAAAAATTGGAAATTGCCAGTTTGTTATGATGAAGAATTCGGTATTGATCAAGAAAATGTATCCAAGTCTACTGGTTTGAATATAGATAAAATTATAGATCTACATCAAAAAACAAATTTTTATGTGTACATGATCGGCTTTATGCCAGGATTGCCCTACATGGGAGATTTGGACAGCTCTCTTTACGTTCCAAGACTAGAAACGCCTAGAGTAGAAATTGCGGAGGGGTCAGTTATTATTGCAGAAAAATTTTGCTGTATTTTTCCAAGAAAAAGTCCATGCGGTTGGAGCATCATAGGTAGAACGCCTGCAAAATTATTTGATCAAAGTAATAAAGAGTATCCTTCATTGCTTTCTCCAGGAGATACGGTTGAGCTGTATAGGATGGATAAAAATAGTTTTTCTAAATTTGATCCAAGGGAGTTAGATTGTTAATGCCATGTTCGGTTAAAATAGAACGAGCTGGAGTGTCAACCACATATCAGGACCAAGGGCGAACTTTTGTTCAATATTTGGGAATTGTAGAGGGCGGCAGTATAGACAGAACCAATTCTAAAATTTGCAATGCCATTTTACAGAATAGAGAAAATGAGTCATTGATTGAATTTGCATATCAAGGTCCAAAATTTTCCATAACTCAAGGAAGCTGCAAAATTGCTATTGCAGGAGATATTGTTTTTAAAATTTATAAAAAAAACAACATTAAAATTTCAGGTGTTTCTTATAGAAGTTATTTTTTAGAATCGGGAGATATCGTAGATATAGTTTCGGTTTCAAATTCTGTTTATGGTTATCTTGGTTTTGAGGGGGGTATTCAGCTAGAAGATTATTTTGGTAGTGTTTCTGCTAATTATAAATCAGGCATTGGACAAAATAGGGGGTCTAAAATAATGGAGGGTGATTCTTTCGTTTTGAAAAAAAGGGATGCCTCTAGGACAGAGCATGAGCTATTAAGAGTTCCCGAAAAAATAAGAAGAAATAAAATTAGAGTTTTGGAAGGGCCTCAGTCTGACTATTTTAGTAAAAAAGGATTGGAAGATTTTTTTCAGTCCGAGTTTGCTATCTCAAATTTGACAGACAAAATGGGCATGAGATTGAAAGGGCCCAAAATTGAACATTCCAAAAGTCCTAATATTAAATCTGAGGGGATTGCAAAGGGTTCTATACAAATCCCAGCAGATGGTCAGCCTATAGTATTGTTATCAGATCACCAAACGATTGGAGGATACCCAAAAATTGCCGTTGTTATATCAGCTGATTTTGATGACTTGGTCCAAATACCACCGGGACAGATTATCAAATTCAGAAAGGTAAATATAAGAGAAGCTGAAATTTCTTATGACTTAAAAAATAAAACCATTAATAATATAATTAGCACGATTAAAAAAATAAATTAGTTTTATAAAATTTAAATATGACAAGTAGAATTATTTTAATTACCGGATCTAATAGAGGAATAGGAAATGCCACTGGTCTAGCGCTTTGTAAACTTGGTCATACTGTAATTTTTACAGCTAGAGATCTTCAGAGTTTAAATGAGACCAAAATCAAGTGCCTAGATAAAAATTATAAAGCAAGTTTTTACGAACTGGATGTCGGTAATTTAGATTCTATTCAAAAGTTAAAAGTTAGATTGTCAAAAAAATATGACAAAATTGATACCTTGATTAACAATGCGGGAATACTGAATGATAGAAATCAGAGTATTTGCC
>JABMNQ010000047.1 GCA_013204495.1 Candidatus Pelagibacter sp. | reverse complement strand
TGGCCTATTTATGTATCGTTTTCTAGCTTATTTTTAGCAATAGGGACTGTCTATTATTTGCATAGCGAAGTTTCTTGGGGAATGTATTTAGGTTTTGCTCTTTTATTCTATGGAGTATACATGTGGTTTAGAGATGTAGTGCTTGAATCGGTTGACCATAATCATCATACTCCTGTTGTTAAAATTCATCTTAGGTACGGAATGACTCTTTTTATCGCCTCCGAAGTAATGTTTTTTGTTGCGTGGTTTTGGGCTTATTTTAATGCAAGTTTATTTCCTACAGAAGTCATTGGTAATGTTTGGCCTCCTGTAGATATTAAAACATTTGATCCTTGGGATATTCCATTGATAAATACATTAATTTTACTGCTATCAGGAACTACAGTTACATGGGCCCATCAAGCTTTAGAAGAGGATGATAAGAAAAGTTTTGTTCAAGGTTTGGCACTCACAGTTTTTTTAGGCTTTTGCTTTTCATTGTTACAAGTCTACGAATATCAACATGCAAAATTTGATTTTTCTGGAAATATTTATGGTTCAGTATTCTATATGACTACAGGCTTTCATGGGTTTCACGTTATTATAGGAACTATATTTTTAGCAGTATGTTGGTGGAGAGCTAAAAATGACAAATATAAAAAAGATGAATTTTTTGGTTTTGAGGCCGCTGCATGGTATTGGCATTTTGTAGATGTAGTGTGGCTATTTTTATTTGCTTCAATCTATATTTGGGGAAGTTAATAGTTAATCTTGAGAAATAAACTTTTATTTTCAATTTTTGTATTCTTTTTTATATCTATATTTATAGCATTAGGTAGCTGGCAACTAGTAAGATTAGATTGGAAAAATGAATTATTAAATAAAATTGATCTTTCTTTGAAGAAAGAACCTGTTGATTTAATGACCAATGTTCCTGAGGACTATCTAAAAATCAAAACTTCAGGGGTTATAGATTTTGATAAACAAATTTATTTATATAGTTTAAACGAAAAAGGTGCACCAGGATTTAATGTTGTTAATCCAATTATTATTAATAATAAAAACTTTTTATTAAATAGAGGATGGATACCTTTTGATAAAAAAAATACTAAAGAAATTGATATTTTTTATCATAAAACTATTTTAGGAACGTTAAAAAAACAATCTAAGGCTAACAGGTTTAAGCCATTTAATGATATCATTGATAATTACTGGTTTACTTTAGACAGGGATGATATTTTTAAATATACAAATAAAAAATTTTCACCATTTGTAATTTACTTAAATAATAACTTAGAATTACCAAAACCAAAAATTATTACTGTAAATATTTCAAATAGTCACAAAAAGTATGCTATTACTTGGTTTTCTCTAGCGCTGTCAATTTTTTTATTTTATTTATATGTCAGAAAAAATACATATTAATTTTTGCAAGCTTACAAATAATTCTTAATTATTTTAAAAATATTATCCAAATTTTCATGATGACTAATTCTGTCAATATATTTTCCTTTTCTTAATAAAATTATTGAAGAACTATGATTGATTAAATAGCTGCCATCTTCATTAAAAATTTTTTCACTTAAAACACCCCATGATTTTGAAAGGGAAAATACTTTTTGTGGATCTCCTGTTATTCCATAAATTTTATTTTTAAATGAATCTAGATAATCTTTAATTACTTGTGGACTGTCTCTTTCGGGATCAATACTTACAAAAAAAACTTTTAATCTATTATTTTCATTCTCGTCTAACTTTTTAATAACTTGATCCAGATTAGTTAAGGTCATTGGGCAAACATCAGGACAATTTGTAAAACCAAAAAAAATCGCACTTAATGGTCCTTGAAAAGATTTTTCTGTAATGAGTTCATTATTTACATCTTTTAAATTAAATGCAGATCCAGTATATGAGGCAACAATATCTTCTTTTTTTCCCTTTATTGACAGCACAATAGGTAGCATAATAAATATGAAAATTACTAAGCAGCCCCCCAGTATAGTAATTGATGTCTTTAATTTCATA
>JABMNQ010000004.1 GCA_013204495.1 Candidatus Pelagibacter sp. | reverse complement strand
GCAAGAGTTGTGTCATAATAAGGACGGGCAGCTCCAACTTTAATATAAATAGGTTTTTCCCAATTAGTAATTTCTCTAAGTTCCTGGATTTTTATTGCCAAATCATCTGGTCCTGTCCAATCAGGATGTCTACACGCACTTCTTTGATCAATACCCTCTGGTAAAGTCCTCATACCAGCAACTCTTTTGTTGATTTTTTGTCCTAAAAGCATTCCACCACCACCTGGCTTTGCACCTTGGCCAACCACAATTTCTATAGCATCTGCTTTTCTTAAATCTTCAGGATTCATGCCATATCGAGAAGGCAACAGTTGATAAACTAAATACTTTGAAGATTCTCTTTCTTCTTTTGTCATACCACCATCACCGGTAGTAGTTGAAGTGCCCATAGCAGATGCACCTCTGCCCAAAGCTTCTTTTGCATTAGCACCTAAGGCACCAAAACTCATTCCGGCAATTGTAATGGGTATATCTAATTTGATAGGTTTTTTTGCGAAACGATCTCCTAATATTACTGATGTATTACATTTTTCCCTGTAACCCTCTAGTGGATACCTAGACATTGATGCACCTAAAAATACCAAATCATCAAAATCAGGCACTTTTCTTTTAGCACCCAATCCTCTAATTTGATAAATTCCTTCTTTAGCAGCTCTTTGAATTTCTTTAATTGTTGAAGTTGGAAATGTTTTAAATTCTTTTAAATCTTTTTTCATAACTAATATGAGCTCACATTATCAATTTTAAAATTATATAAATTTCTTGCAGACCCATATCTTTTAAATTTCTTTGCATCTTCAGATATGTTTAAATCTTTAAAAATTTTATTTAATTCTTCTATATTCTTGTCATCCATTTTTTTTTCAATACAATCAGCACCTAAACTCTTAACTTTGCCTTTAATAAATATTTTAGCCTCATAAATTGAGTCTCCTAAATCAGCATCAGCATCTCCTAATATAATTAAATTACCTTTTTGGGCCATAAATGCAGACATATGGCCAACAGATCCCTTTACTATAATATTAATTCCCTTCATTGAGATTCCGCATCTTGAACTAGCGTCACCCTCAATAATTAAAGAACCTCCATGACCAGTTGCGCCAGCAGACTGAGAAGCATTGCCTTTAACAATAACTTTACCAGACATCATATTTTCAGCTACTCCCGTTCCTACGTTTCCGTGTACGGTAATAGATGCATTTTGGTTCATTCCTGCGCAATAATAGCCAGTATGTCCTTTTATTGAAACTTCAATATCATCTTTTAAACCTGCACAAATAGCGTGTTGACCTTGAGGGTTTAAAATTTGAAAACTTCTGTTATTTTTCTCTTTACCTACATTTTGCAGAAGTTGATTAATTTCTCTTAGTTTTTTTTTATTTAGATCTAAATTCATAATTTACCAATGATAAACGATACCAGGTTTTGGTTCAAAAATTTTAGCAGTATTAACATTTGGTAAATGAGACATGCATTGAAATTCAGAAGCAACAGCAACATAATCTTTTGTTTCCGCAACAACTGCAGGCTTACAAGCTATTTCATCTCTTAAAAGTGCAAAACCGTCTTTGGTACCAGCTATAAAGGTATAGAAGCCGTCTAAATCTTTTAGACTATTCTTAAGAGTTTTTTCTAAACTTTCTCCTTTGGAAATTTGATTTGAAATGTAACCAGCTGCAACTTCGGTATCATTTTCCGAATTAAATTTTTGACCTTCTTTTTTTAAAGATCTTCGAATGTTATTGTGGTTTGAAAGTGATCCGTTGTGAACTAAACATTCATCCTCAGATGTAGAGTAGGGGTGAGATCCTTGTGTTGTAATTGCACTTTCTGTTGCCATTCTAGTGTGTCCAATTGCATGAGTTCCTGAAAATGAAGATAATTTAAAATTTCTAACCACATCTCTTGGATTACCTGTTTGTTTAAAAATATTAATACTTTTCCCATAACCTACTAGAGAAACTTCTTTTATTTTACTGTCTAGAATTTCTAGTACTTTTTTGGGTTTTTCATCTGTTTCCATAACCACATGATCTGAAAAAGTTTTAAGTGATATTTTCTTTAAAAATTTAGATATTTTTTTTTTAAACTCTTTATCTGTTAATTGATTTAAGCAAATAGAATATTTAAATTTATTTTTATTTTCTTTTGTATAAATTGCAAATCCAGCACTATCCGGACCTCTAGTAGCCATACCATCTAACATTCCAGATAAAAATTTACCCAGATGTTTTTCATATCTTTTTGTTTTAAGATAAATTCCTACTATTCCGCACATATAATTATTTAATTAAAGTTAATAAGGTATCTTTATAATAAAGTATATTAACTATTACAATTATTATGATAGCTGCTATCGCTCCATACTTAGCTTTAGGAAAGGCAACTCCTCTCATTCTTGAAGGTCTTTGATTTTCGTTATTATTTTCCATAATTATATAAATTCTAAAAAAAAGGGCGCCACAATAAAGTAGCGCCCAAATTTTAATTTATATTACCAATTGGTAATATTACTTTTATGATCATTGGCACCATGCCTTTTACTAGCTAATCTTGAAAGTTTTTCACTTTCAGATTTAGCTGTAAGGTAATGCCATCCAATCCAAAAAACTAAACCAAGCAAAACCAGTAAAGTTTCAGTGGATCCAGCCCCCGGATAAACTGCTCCGACAACCTCTTTAGCACTTAAATGATCTATCCAGTTTGTAACTGTAGCCATATTTTTCCTCCTTTACCTAGTTAAAGAGGCGATCGCTTTTTCAGCATCTCTATCGTCCTCCATTATTTTATAGTCCAGTCCAGCTATTTCTACTTCACGTGGGATTCTCAATTTACCCATTCCGTTTAGTATTTTAGCTATGACATAGCCTGGTAGCATTCCAAGAACTCCGAACATTATAATTGCTCCTAGAAATTGCCCTAGTGGATTGATAGATGCATAAGTTGATCCGTCCCACATAGCTCCAACATTGTATCCAGATGAAGGATAGCCATTTAAAACAAATCCACAAATTACAAGTCCAGCAAAGCCAGCATAACCATGTACTGCAACCGCACCAACTGCATCATCGATTTTGAACTTACGTTCAACCCAAAAATGCATTTTATATGCAATGACAACACCGATTGCACCAATCAACATCGCTTGTATCGGGTGATACAAATCATTACCTGCTGATGCACATATAACTCCTGCCAGTCCACTTGAGTAGGTCCAGAAAGGATCACCTTTGGCGACCACGTATCCAGCCAATAATCCGCCTGATAATGACATCAGGAAGTTAAAGGTTATACCACTGAGTGTAGTGGGTGTTACATAGATGTTTGTTGCCGTCCAGTATGTTACGCCTTCCATTCCATACTCAGGTCCAAGATCAAATATCGGTATATT
The DNA here is from genome assembly GCA_013204495.1 of Candidatus Pelagibacter sp. Taxonomy (GTDB): domain Bacteria; phylum Pseudomonadota; class Alphaproteobacteria; order Pelagibacterales; family Pelagibacteraceae; genus Pelagibacter. Next base: position 6,423 of record JABMNQ010000004.1, on the reverse strand, counting down.
ACATGCCGCATAAAATCCCCAGAAGCCAGTATAGATTAAAAATAATCCAACAGTAACTAGCCATGGGTTTCTTGGTCCTATATTTCTTGGCTCACCACTTGATGAGAATTTTCCAATTCTAGGTCCTAAAACAATTAGAACACCTAAAGCAAATCCACCCGCAATTGCGTGAATTACTCCTGATGCATAAGCGTCATGGTAACCTAAAATTTTGAGCATCCATCCATCAAAGTGCCATCCCCAAGCAGCATCAATTACCCAGAAAAACGAACCTATTGCAATTGCTAAAATTCCAAATGCAAAAGTTGTAATTCTTTCAATGAGTGCTCCAGAAACAATTGAAGCAGCTGTCCATGAAAATAGTAAGAATGCAGCCCAGAATACTCCACTTATACGGTCACCTAAGTTGACTGCCATAAATTCAGAGTTAGCCAAATACCATTTCGCACTGAATTTAGTCTCATCAATAATTAGTGCGGCACTATCATTCATTATTGAAGGTGCTATTCCCGGTCCTGTTGGGAACGCCCAGTAAATCCACCAACCAAAGAAAAACCACGTGACCGTTACTAACGGTATCACTAAAGTGTTTTTCATTAAGGTATGCTGGTGATGTTTGTAACGTGATACTCCGACCTCATAAACACAGAACCCGACATGAATTAAAAACATCATTACTACTGTTACCCAGTAATAAAATTCTGTGAATATAGTTGTAAGAGCACCTAATTGATCAGTCATAATCTCTCCCTATATTTGTTTAAGAAAGCTTATGAAATTTTAAGGGGTGTGACAAATTAAACAATATCTAAAAAACTAGCAATTTCAATAGTTTTTATAGAAATAATCAACCCTTGATTGAGAGACTAAAATTTTAGGTATGCTTTTTTTAAATCAACAAGAGGGTGCTTTGGAGACATTTGAAACTTAACCAAAAGTTCTCTTGCAATCATGTCCCGATCTTGTTGGTTGTTTGGCAATTTAATTGATTTTGGGATAGTAACCCAACCATTTGCATTTCTACAAAATACTGCAGGTCTACCTTCTTCATACCCCATATGAACATCTTCTAACCAGTTAAGATCATCCCAACCCATTGCTTCAATATATTTTTTTAAGAAGGGAGTAATTTTTTTATAATCAGGTAGTAAGTTAACATCATATCTATAACCGATATGTTGCCCAATCATTTTTTCCCTAGCTGTTTCTTTAGAAGTTCCTAGTTTTGTTTTTTTTTCTTTTGTTTTTGTTTTTTTCTTAAGCATAATTATCCCTTATATTTTATGAAAGTTGTCAACACCAACAGTGTAGTTAGTTCCTGTCATAGGAACTTTAGCTAATGCCGAAGCTTCCAAAGTTAGAGCTGCTAAATCTTCAGGCTCTAAAGAGTGAATGTTAGTTTTACCACAAGCTCTAGCTAAAAGTTGAGCCTCTAATGTCATTGCATGTAAGTAGTTGTAAACTCTTAAAGCAGCATCATCAGGGTTTAATCTAGATCTTAATTTAGGATCTTGTGTAGCAACACCAACTGGACAACGACCCGTGTGGCAGTGATAACAGTCACCAGCTTTTACACCAATTTCTTTTTCAAAGTTTGCTTCTGGTATATCCTTGTTACAGTTCAAGGCTATCAAGGCTCCTGTTCCAATTGCTATTGCATCAGCTCCTAGCGCTAGAGCTTTTGCCATATCTGCACCATCTCTGATACCACCAGCATAAATTAATGTAACTTTTCCAGTTTTACCAACATCATCAAGAGCTCTTCTAGCTTCTCTGATTGCAGCTATTCCAGGAATGCCAGTATTTGCAGCAGCTATGTGAGGTCCTGCACCAGTAGAACCTTCCATTCCATCTAAAAAGATAGAGTCAGGATTACATTTTGCAGCCATACGAACATCATCATAAACTTTTGAAGCACCTAACTTTAATTGAATGGGTACTTTGTTTTTAGTTAATTCTCTCAGCTCTTGAACTTTTAAAGCTAAATCATCTGGGCCTAACCAATCAGGATGTCTTGCTGGAGATCTTTGATCAATACCAGATGGTAAAGATCTCATTTCTGCTACTTGATCCGTAACTTTTTGTCCCATTAGATGACCACCCATTCCAACTTTTTGTCCTTGACCAATAAATACCTCTATTGCATCGGCAAGTTGAGCGTGGTGGGGATTAAAACCATATCTTGATTGGATACATTGGTAGTACCATTTTTCAGAATATCTTCTTTCATCAGGTATCATTCCGCCTTCTCCTGAACAAGTAGCACTTCCAGCCATTGTTGCTCCTCTTGCTAGGGCAGTTTTTGCCTCATAAGATAGTGCTCCAAAACTCATACCAGTGATATAAACAGGTATATCTAATACAATTGGATTTTCACAATTAGGACCAATAATCGTTTTTGTTTCACATTTTTCCCTATAACCTTCAATTACAAATCTAGTAAGAGTTCCTGGTAAAAATACCAAATCATCAAATGTTGGAATCTTTTTCATTAATGCCATTCCACGCATTCGGTATCTTCCTAGCTGAGCTTTAATATGAATATCGTCTATAACCTCAGGAGTAAAAATTGCATTACGTCCTAGTAAACTTTTATTTCTGCCCCCATCTTGGTTGATATGAACGTCAGCTTTTCCACCAACATTCCCATTTTTTTTAATATTTTTTTTAGATTTTTTCTTAACCATTAAATTGCTCCTTTTTTCTCTGCAGGTTCTAAATTATCATAATTCCAAAGTTTTTTACCAGATACTATTTTTGTCATTTTACTAACGTCAAATTTTTCTCCAATTTCTGCAACTTTTAATTTTCTCTTTAACCAATCCTGATCACTAACAGTTAAATCAGCGGGCACAGCATCGCTTCCAAATGATCCTATTTTTCCACCAATAAAGATTGTGCCATCATACATAGAGTCTCCTAAGTTTATCCCAACATCACCCAATATAATAATTCTCCCTCTCTGCATCATAAAACCTGTAAATGCACCAGCATCACCACCAACAATGATAGTTCCACCTTTCATATCGATACCTGTTCTTGCACCAACACTTCCTTTACAAATTAAATCACCACCTCTTATTGCGGCACCAAAACAAGATCCTGCATTTTTTTCTATAACAACTTTTCCAGCCATTAAGTTTTCAGCACAAGACCAACCAACTCTTCCATTAATTCTAACAGTAGGTCCATCGCAAGATCCCATACCAAAGTAACCTAAACTTCCTTCAAAAATTAAGTTTAATTTATTTAAAATACCAACACCCAAACTATGTTTTCCTTGAGGGTTTTTGATAACAATTGTTCCAAAACCTTTGCTCATTAAATTATCAATTTCTTTATTAACCTCAGGGGCTGTCATTTCTTTAACATCAAGTTCTGTTCTTTTATTAAAATCAACATCGTAAGTTCCAAAGTAGAAAAAGTTTTCAGCCTCTGAGGGATTAAAAAACTTTTGTTGAGTTCTACCAGTAAGTAACTCGGTGTGCATGCCCATTGACTGGGATGTTGATTTTTTGTCTGTTGTTTTTAGATTTGCCATACTTTTACCTCTCCATCATATGGATCATATGTATCAATTTCTTGAGGAAGGATTGCTCTAATTGCAATTTCTTCAGATCCCATTGCTATTAAATTATCAGACTCATAAAGAACCAATGGTTTCGCAGCCATTGTATCTTTTGCCATTCCTAATGAATCTTTTGTTGCAACAAAGTAAGTAAATACCCCATCAAGGCCTTTTAAAGAATCTCTCATACCTTCTTCTAGTGTTGCACCATCTCGTAGTTTTTTTGCTAGATATACTGCAATTAATTCTGAATCACATTCAGACATAAATCGCATACCTTCGTTCTCTAACATTCTTCTATTATTCCAATAATTTGTTAATTGACCATTGTGAACTACAGATACATCGCTAAACGGATATCCCCAAAAAGGGTGGGCTGATTTAATATCCACTCCAGATTCAGTCGCCATCCGTGCATGACCAATTGCATGAGTGCCCACAATTTTATCTAAATTGTATCTATCACAAACATCTTTGGCATTACCTAAGTCTTTAATGACTTCTAAAGATTTACCCATTGAAAGAATTTCAACTCCAGGAACACTCTCAATTTTTCTAGAAAAATCTCTTAAATCTTTTTCATCATAGCTAACCTCATACCTTAAAGAGTAGGGTAGTATTCTTTCTTCTTTAATAATTTTTGCACCCATGCTTAAAATGTGTGCATTAACTATTTTAATTCTTTCATCGTAGACAGAAGTTTCTTCGTTAACAGACGAACTACCTTCTCCAACATTTTCTCCAACCTTAAAACGCATAATGAAATTTTTTCCATCTGTGTCCCCATAAAGAGCGTAGCCAGTTGAATCTTCCCCTCTATGCTTTAATGCTTGAAGCATTGCTTGTAATTGAGTTCCAATATTTACTGATTTATCTTTATAAATTAACCCTGCTATCCCACACATATATTTCCCCTTTTTTTTATTAAAGACTATGGTAGGCAGTCTAGATAAGTATCTAGATCCCACTGAGTTGTTGCACCTAAAAATCTTTCCCATTCATCGTTTTTATACCAATGAAACACAGTATACATTTCATCTGGCATAGCTGATTTAATAACCTCATCTTGAGATAAACGATCTAACGCTTCACCTAAACTCATTGGTAATTTTTTAACTTTTTTTCCAGCAGCTTGAGCATCATACATACTTCTTGATTCAGGTTTTCCTGGATCAATCTTGTTTGATATTCCATCATCCATAGCTTTTAACAATCCAGATCCCATTAAGTACGGGTTATGCATTGAATCAACTGATCTGTATTCAAATCTACCTGGCGCAGAAACTCTTAGACCGCACGTTCTATTTTGAAATCCCCAATCAGCATAAACTGGAGCCCAAAACCCTTGATCCCATAATCTTCGGTAGGAGTTAACAGTTGATGAACCAATTGAAGTTAAAGCACCTAAATGTTTCATGATACCACCAATTGATAACAATCCAACTTTTCCTGGAAGCTGTATATCTTTAGTATCTGGCATAAAAGTATTCGTTCCGCCTTCAACGTAAGTAAAAACCTCCTCCATACCCGGTAGAGATTTGTGATGCAGTTTATTAACCACATCTTTTCCACCCGTCCATAAAGACATATTGGTATGACAACCACTTGCAGAAACACCCATAAATGGTTTAGTCATAAAACAAGCTATCAAATTAAACTCTCTAGCAACTTGAGCACAAATTTGTCTATAAGTAGAAAGTCTATCCGCATTTCTTAAAACATCATCGTACATCCAGTTTAATTCTAATTGCCCTGGCGCATCTTCATGATCACCCTGAATCATATCAAAGCCCATTGCTTGCGCATACTCCATAACCCTCATAAAAACTGGTCGTAGAGATTCAAATTGATCTATATGGTAACAATAAGGTTTAGAAAAACCACCGCCTGTCGGTGTGCCATCAGCATTTTTTGTTAACCACATCATCTCAGGTTCAGTTCCAACTCTTAATTGGTAACCATATTTTTTCTTGAATTCTTCAGCGTGAATTCTTAAATTTCCTCTACAATCAGACGTTAAATGCGCACCTGGATTATCTCTTTCTTCTCTGTTTCTAAAACAAGTAACAAATACTCTTGCAACTTTTTTATCCCAAGGGAGTTGAACAAAAGTTTCAGGGTCTGGAATACCAACTAGCTCTTTTGCTTCTGGACCATAACCAATATAATTTTTATGACGATCTACAAATAAATTTGCTGTTGCTCCGTAAACTAATTGAAAACCTTTTTCACAAGTTCTTTCCCAATGATCTGCAGGAATACCTTTACCAACAACTCTACCTGTTACAGAAATAAATTGAAAAAATATATAGGTAACTCCAAGCTCATTAATTTTAGCTCTAACTTGTTTTACTAACTTATCTCGACCTGGTTTTGCAACGTGTCTATCTAAATCTGTCATTATCTCTCCCTCTAATGAATTTTTATTATTATTAACCGTAGCTGAAAATTTTATTACTGTCTAGGCTTGAAGTTTAACTCCAAGGGAACGGACTGTTAGAAGTGGGGTGAAGTTCACCTTTCTCGTAACGATTGAATCTAAACGGTTTTAATAAATCACTTTCAGTTCCTAAAATTTCTTTTGCAACAAGTTCACCCACACCAATCATTTTATAACCGTGGTTAGAATCGGCAATCATGTATACATTTTCTAAAAATTTATCAAAAATTGGAAAAGAGTCAGGTGTCATACATCCAAGACCACCAGAAGGTCCTTTTCTATAAAGATTAGACTTTCCTTCAAATCTTTTTTGACAGTGAGCTAAAGCTGAACACCACATTTCATTGAAAGCTTCAGTAGTTTGATATTCTTTAGACTCAATTCCATAAGGATCAATATTTACTTGATCAAAATG
>JABMNQ010000046.1 GCA_013204495.1 Candidatus Pelagibacter sp. | reverse complement strand
AACCTACATTGAGGAATCGGTTAATGAGGTGTACCGAACTATTATTATTTCTATAATTTTGGTTATTATAATAATTTATTTATTTTTAGGAAACATAACAGCAGTAGCTATACCGGCGGTTGCCATTCCTGTTTGCTTAATATCAACCTTTTTAGCAATTTATGTTACTGGGTTTACTATCAATTTATTTACTTTAATGGCGATTGTGATTGCCATTGGAATTGTGGTTGATGACGCGATTGTGATGGGTGAAAATATTTATAGAAGAATGGAGGAGGGGGAAACTTCTTTAGTGGCAGCTTATAAAGGGTCTAAGCAGGTAGCTTTTGCCATTATCGCAACTACGCTAGTGTTAGTTTCTGTTTTCTTGCCTCTAGTTTTTATTAAAGGATTAATTGGAAGATTGTTTTTAGAAATGGCAGTAACCATGTCCTTTGCTGTAATTATATCAAGCTTTGTTGCTCTTAGCTTATCTCCCATGATTGGTTCAAAATATTTAAAAATTCAAAAGAAACAGCCAAAAATAACTGAAAAATTTAATGTCTATTTTGCAAAGTTTGAATCTTTTTATTTAGAAACCCTTCAATTTATTTTGATGAAAAGAAAAGCTATTGTGGTTTTTTTGATTTTAGTTTTGTTTGCCAATATTGGTTTATTTAACTTTGCTAAAAAAGAGCTTCTTCCACAGGAAGATAGAGGAGTTTTTTTTGTAATTATAAAAGCTGCCGAAGGCTCTGGGTTTAATTTTACTGCTGGAAAAGCTGAAGAGATCGAGAAAATGTTTTTACCTCAAGTGGGAAAAGGAGAGATAAAAAGATTATTATTACGCGTGCCAGGATTTGGAAGCAGTGCAAAACAACTTAACTCTGGTTTCATTATAGTTCTTCTTGAGGATTGGAGTAAAAGAAAAAGATCTGGGCAAGCTATTTTAAGATCTGCTTTTGCTGAAATAAGCAAAGTACCTGGAATAGTTGCGTTTCCTGTAATGCCGCAAGCAATTAGAGCTGGTGGAGTTGAAAAACCAGTTCAGTTTGTTCTTCTTGGAAATTCTTATGAAAAATTAAGCGTATGGAAAGAGATTGTAAAAGCTGAAGCAAGAAAAAATCCTGGCCTAAACAGCATAGAAGATGACTACGCAATTACTAAACCGGAACTAAAAGTAGAAATTAATAACCGAAAAGCTGCTGATCTTGGAATATCCATCGAATCTATCGGAAGATCTATAGAGACATTTTTCGGATCAAGAAGTGTTACTAAATTTACGCAAGATGGAAAAGAATATAATATAATACTGCAATCAGATCTGTCTAATAGATCAGACATAAGTGGCTTAAATAAAATATTTGTTAGATCTGGAAGTACAGGAAAACTAATATCCTTATCATCTGTTGTCAGCATATCAGAAAGTGCTGCTGCTCCTTTTTTGAGCAGGTATAATAGACAGAGAGCCGTCACCATCTCCGCAAGACTGGGTGGCGAATATACAATGGATAAGGCTTTGGAATTTTTGCAAAATGTAGTTAAAGAAAAATTGCCTCCTGAAGTTAGGATTGCGTACAAAGGGGAGTCTGAGGAATACCAAAAAACAAATCTTGGAATATATTTAATTTTTGGCTTAGCGCTTTTAACCGCCTACCTTTCTATGGCAGCTCAATTTGAAAGTTGGGTACATCCATTTACCATTATGTTAACCGTTCCTTTGGCAACATTTGGAGGAATCATTGGAATACTGGTAGCCGGCAGTTCTCTGAATATTTATAGTCAAATTGGATTGATTATCCTCATTGGTCTTGCCGCCAAGAATGGTATCTTGATTGTTGAATTTGCCAACCAACTTCGTATTGAGGGACAAAGCATTGAGAAGGCAATATTTAATTCTTGCAAGATTAGATTAAGACCAATTTTAATGACATCCTTATCAACAATAGCGGGGGTTCTTCCTTTAATTTTAGGATCAGGTCCTGGAGAAGCAAGTAGACTAACGATTGGGGTAGTTATCTTTTCTGGAATGATATTCTCTACTTTCTTTACTTTGTATGTAATCCCGACTGTTTATTTAATGATTGGAAAAAATACACAAAGAATAGACGCGATCGATATTGAGCTTGAGAAGCAGTTAAAATCCTCTAACTAAAATAATATATATTTATTTCTATCCAGGCTTGATTTGCATTTATCAAGCTGTTGTTTGTATTTCTTGGCTTGGCTGTTCACTTCTCTTGCATAAGAAACAACATTAGGTTTTTTTCTATAGTTTTTGTAATTACCCCAGCCTTCATGGTAGGCTATGTACTGGCGGTAATAATCATTTTTGCTAATTTTTAATTTTTTATAAGTATTGTTGATATACCAACCAATAAAATCAGATGAGTCGGAAAATGTTGCTCTCAATGCCAGATCATTTCCTGTGTCATTTTTATACATTTCCCAGGTCCCGTTTACAGCTTGCGAGAAGCCAAAAGAGCTAGAGGGTCTAGTCCAAGGAATAATTTTAAAAATTTTTGTTCTCTCTGGTTTGGCCAGCCAATCAAATCCACTTTCTCTTTTAACAATAGCCATTTGCAGCTCAATGGGAGCACCCCATTTTTTCTCTGTTGCCAAAGCACTCTTAAACCAAAAATATTTTTCAGAAAAAATATCACAAACATTAGCTACGTTTTTTGGTACAGAGACACAACTGAACAGCAAAAAACTTGCGAGAATGGAAATAACAATGTTTTTATAGCGAATCACAAGCTTAATTATAAAGCAAGTGAGAATTTTTTTGTAATTTTTATTTTTTATTTAATTGAAGATTT
>JABMNQ010000045.1 GCA_013204495.1 Candidatus Pelagibacter sp. | reverse complement strand
CATCACCATAGAAAATGTGAATAACATAAAGTGTAAATTAATTATTGAAGCCGCAAATGGCCCCATTTCTTTTGAGGCTGACCAAAAATTATATGAAAAAGGAATTGTAGTGATACCCGATATCTACGTCAATGCAGGAGGAGTGGTAGTCTCCTATTTTGAGTGGGTCAAAAATATTTCTCATATACGTTTTGGAAGAATGGAAAAAAGATTTCAAGAACAAAAAATATTAGAAATTATTGATTTGATTGATAAAAAAACAAATACTAAAACAGACTACGCTACCATTAACAATGTTCTCCATGGTGCGGATGAAGAGGATTTAGCTTTTTCTGGTTTAGAAGATTCTATGCGAAATGCATTTATGGAAATTTATAATACAAAAAAACAAATTAAAAAATCATTTCGTGAAAGCACTTACTATATTGCTTTAAAAAAATTAAGAAATTTTTATACGCCTGAAGGCTTTCCTAAAAAATAACCAATTAAAATTTATTGTTGAATAGGATTGTCCAGATGACCTGTTTTGACATAAATCAGTGCTCCTTCTGATTTGGTACAAGGGGAGTGCTTACTATAGCAAGGACTGCAAGTAAAAATCCTCAAAAATTTGAAGGTATTTTTTTCATTAATTTTTTTTAAACTTATTTTAGTTTAAATTTGACTTAAATAAATTTTTTTAATTGAATAAAAGATTTGGTAACCATGTTACAATTTTAGGAAAAAAAGTAATAAATATTATAAAAAGTAACATCGTAATTACAAATGGCGTAACACCTACAAAAATATCTTTAACAGATCCATGACCTCGCACCCCTTGCACTACATATATATTCATTCCAACTGGTGGCGTAATTAAAGAAATTTCCATCATCAATACCAAAAATATTCCAAACCAAACGGGATCAATCCCAAGATGAACAATCAGTGGGAAAACAATTGGAATTGTTCCAACCATCATTGAAAGTGTTTCAATAAAACAACCAAGGACTAAATAAAAAATTACCAAAACAAATATAAGCTGCAAGGGAGTTGTTCCTATTTCAGAAACAAACATAGTTAACTTTTGAGGAATGCCCAACATCCCTACTATAAAATTTAAATAAAATGCTGCAATAATAATAAAAAAACATAATGCAGTTGTTCTCATGGTAGACAGAATGCAAATATTTAATAATGTAAAATTCAATTTTTTATATACTGCTGCTATTATTAATGAACTAATCACACCCATTCCCGCAGCCTCGGATGGAGTTGCCCATCCTGTATAAATGCTACCCATGGTAACACTAAAAATAAAAATAGCTGGTAGTAAGTGAATTGAATGTTTTAGTTTATCGTATAAAGAAACCTCTATTTTGGTTTGATCAACCATTTTAGGATACAATTTTGCAATAACGACAATACAAGTCATAAAAGCAATAGTTAGAAAAATGCCAGGCACAATACCGCCAGCAAAAAGCTGGCCTATTGATGTATTGGTTAATGCTCCAAAAATAATCATATTTACACTTGGTGGAATAAGAATTCCAAGGGTTGCACCTGCAGCAATAGAACCTAAAACAAGTTTTTCTGAATAATTTCTTTTTTTAAACTCAGGCAAAGCAACAGTGGAAATGGTTGCAGCTGTAGCAACAGAAGATCCTGAAACTGCAGCAAATACAGCGCAAGTTCCTATATTAGTATGCAATAATCCACCAGGTAGTCTTGAAAGCCAAAGACTTAAAGAAGTATACATTCTATCGGTTACACCACTTCTTAATAAAATTTCTCCTAGTAAAACAAAAAGAGGAATGGCTGTTAGTAAAAAATCATTCATCGTTGACCACAATTGAGTCCCGAAACTATTTAATGCATTTGTGCCTAAGGTAAAAATAACTCCTATAAAACTTGTGATCAACATGGCAACCCCAACGTGCCAACCTAGAATCATAAATCCTAGCATCATTATAAAACCAAAAATAGCTGTGCTAAGAGATATCATTTAAGAAACTTTCCTTTTTTGTGCATCTTTCAATTCACGATTTATTTCTTCTTTTAAATTTTCTGGACCAAAAAGATTGTACGACTCGAATGGATTGTTAAACCAACTAATTATAATTTTAACTAAAACTACAAAAGAAATTACAGAAAAAAGGGATAAACCAATAAACCAAAAAAATTGTGGATAGCGTATAGGAACTTCTAAAGGTGTTGCTGAAATGCTTTTGAATAAAATACTTTCAGACAAAGTTACATATGAATATTTAGCTAAAAAAGCAGAAACTAAAAAGATAGCTATATAAGCGGTAACATTAAAAAAATTTCTCAAGCTAATAGGAAAGTTTGTTAGAGCAAGATCAATACGAGTATGAGCCTTTTCTAAAACACCAAAGCCAAATGCAAAAGATCCGGATATTGCAACTAAATAACCTCCAATTTCATCTACTCCTTGAAATGAATAAGAAAAAAATTTTCTTGCAATTACCTCAGCTAAGATAAAAAAACAAAGACCCAATAATAAATAGCCACAAACTAAAGAAAAAAATTTTGATAATTTTGAAATCCAACCTAAATCAATCATAAATAAAGAAAGGAGGGGTAATTCCCCTCCTCTAATATAGATTAAACGTAACTTATCAGTTAATTTTTAAACCTTGAACTTTGCCAATTGTGTCATTCCAAACTTTGGTACAATCTGGATATACAGAATTACAGGTTTTACCCCATCCTGGCAAAACTGCTTCTTGTGAAGCTTTTGCTAATAGTTTTTCATCTGCAGCAGTTGGCTTAACTAGTTTCATGTTAAATTTTTTGTAATTTTTACAATCACTACCACCGACATTACAACTATCTGCATCACCTGTGTTTTTTTTAGCTAGATCCCAAAAACCTTTCTCTAAATTTTGAAAAGCTTTGGTTAAAGCTGCCTGTTCTGATGATGAAAGTTTTTTCCATCGGTCTAAATTCATAGCATGCATCTGTACAGACCATGAAATACCTAATGGGAAATAATGTGATGTAACTTCTGGCCAATTTCCACTATTTCCTGAAGTTGGCGATGTTATTGCACAATCTGCAACTCCTCTTTGTAAAGCAGGATACACTTCCTTAAAGCTTAAAGCCACGGGTGTACCACCTACTGTCTCAATCATAGAGGACATAGCCGGAGTAAATGATCTTACTTTCAAGCCTTTCAAGCTGGATAAGCCTGTGATTGGTTTTTTACAATAAAAAACCTGTGGTCCATAAGGCCATAAAGATAAAATTTTTGCATTGAATTTTTCTTCCGCTCTTTTGCTGAATGCATCACGATAAGCATCTATGCTCTTTTTTAGAGATGATAAATTTGGCGAAACACCTATTAAATCAATTCCACCTAAAAATGGATCGTCTCGTGAAATCTCACCAACCGTTGACTCAACGATATCGAAAGTACCTGTTCTAACTAATCTAATAGTATCTTTCATTTGCAAGCCAAGCACATCAAGAGAATTGTAATTGACTGTTATTTTTAACCCTGTCGTCTTAGATAAGTTTGAATAAAATTCTTTCTCTAAAGCTACGTGGTATTTATGAGTTGAAACCAAACCTGAAGCATTTAATTTAATTTCTGCAGAAGCTAAATTAACTGCTAGCAGTAGCGATAAAAAAGTTGATATTAATATTTTCATTATGTCTCCTTTTTTTTTTTATTAATAGTACATAATTTTAAAAAAAAGGGGAAATAAAAATTATTGATTAATCAATCTGAGGTTGATAAGAATTATTTATTAATCAATCTGAGGTTGACAAAATTTAAAACCATGTCTTTCTAAATTGTTGGAAACTTCCATCAGCAATTTCTCATGATAAGGTTTTGCTACAAGCTGAATGCCAAAAGGCAAATTATTAAATTTAAATGGTGTAGGAATACTAACACAAGGAAATCCCACTAAAGATATGAAATATGTGCATGCGAGATAATCAATAATCGAATTTGTTTTAACGCCATTGATTTTGGTAACATTTTTTTGATCATTAGAAAAAGGCAAAACTGAAGTCGAAGGAATAATCAGTATGTCATACTCTTGAAAAAAATGTGCAAAATTCTTAAAAATTTGATGCTGATTTGACTCTGCTGTTTTTAATTGCAGTGAAGTTATTTTTTTTCCTTGTTCCACATTCCAGCAAAAACTTTTTGTTAAATTTTTTTTATATTTTTTTATAAATTCTTGATAATGCATCCAGGCATTAAAAGATCGCAATGTTTTAAAAGTTCTGTCTGCTTCACTGACATCTGGTTGAGCTTGGGATAAAGGAGATATATTTTTTTTTAAGATAGATATAGTTTTATTCCAAAGTTTTTTTATTTCGGGATCTACTTGATACGCACCATTAAAATTTAGTGTGTAAGCATATTTGATATTTTTAGTTTTAGATGGCCAAAGATCAAAGTGAGAAAAAGGATCAGAAATATGGCTACCCGATATTGATTGCAAAAAATAAAAAGCATCTTTTGCATTTCTTGCCAAAATCCCCTCTGTTGATAACCATTTCCATGCATTATATTTATGAATATTGGGAATTCTTCCTGGTGTTGGTCTAAGTCCAACACATCCACAAAATGCCGCTGGTGTCCTCACAGAACCTCCATAATCTGTTCCTAAAGAAACAGGTGATACACCTAGTGTAACTGCAGCTGCCGATCCTCCGCTTGATCCTCCTGATGACAAATGTGAATCCCAAGGATTTAAAGTGGCACCTAATATTTTGTTTTCACAAACAGCTCCGAAAGCAAATTCTGGTGTGTTCGTTTTTCCCAAAATAATTCCTCCCTTTTTTTTAATTCTATAAACTGAAACAGCATCTTCTTTTGGAATAAAATTTTTATAAACAATAGAACCAAATGTAGTAGGAATATCCTTGGTATGAATTGTATCTTTGATTGAAATTGGTATTCCCAATAATGGCAATTTAGTTAAATTATTATTTACGATTTTACGATCAATGAATCTAGCTTGTTTCAAAACTGCCTTGTCATCAATACTAATAAAACAATTATATTGTTTATTAATTGTATGAATTTTATCTAAATAAGCTTTACAAAGTTCAAAAGACGAAATTGACTTATTTTTTACTAAAGCAATTTGTTGTCGTAATGTTAAATATAGAACGTCACGTAGACTAGACATCTAATACTAATCTAAAAAAGCAAGTGCTCTTACCGGAGATCCTGAGCCTTTTTTAATTCGTAATGGAATTCCTTGAAATCTGAATTCGCCAACTCCCAAAACTTCTTCCAGATTCCAGAGCCATTCATAGTGAACCATCCCCAAATCTCTACATAATCTATGGTTTTCAAATATATTTTCATCAACAATATCCGTTGAGGGACCCTCTACACCATGCACTTTTGATTTTTTTTCATATAACCATTTAGTAGCATCAGCAGATACCTGGGGATTATTGAAAACAATACTATCTTTAGGCCAATGTCTTTTATTGAGACCAGTACACAATAAAACTATATGATTATCTACTGCTACATTAGATTTTTTTTCAGCATCTTCCATATCTTTTCTAGTAATAATTCCTCTGTCAGGAATATGTCTTAGGTCTAGACAAACAGCTTTTCCCATAAACATTTCAATTGGCATTTCATCAACTGACAAGCCTTCAGGATTATTGTGAAAAAAAGAATCAATATGTGTACCTGTATGATCCAACATACTCATATAACAAGTTGTAAAAGTTAAAAGATCGTCGGGAGTTCCTTGTTTATACTTTTTCGATTGTTCATGTGTTGTGTGAGGAACTATTACTGGCCTCGCTAGTCTGCCTAGCGCTGGAAGACCATCTTCAAGTGGAAGGCTAAGATCAACAATTTTTGTCATGTATTATTTTAATTTAAGTTAACTGTTAGTTGTTTGCAATAAAAATATAGTCTATTTTAAATAAAGTCGTGTTAATATAATAAATAAAAATTATGTACGATTTATTAATTAAAAATGCTGAAGTTTTTTATAAAGATGAGGTACAAAAATTAGATATAGCTATTGTTAATTCTAAAATTGCAAAAATAGAAAAAAAAATATCTACCCAATGCAATTTCTTGTATTTTCAAATAATCTGATAAATACTTGGCATAAGAATCCATTAGGACTAAAAAAAAATAAGCAAGGACTGCAAGTAAAAATCCTAAAAAATTTGAAGATATTTTTTTCATTAATTTTTCTTAAACTTGCTTTTACTTAAAATTTATTTGAATAAATTTTTTTTAACCTGGCTAAAATAATATGGTTAATTTTTTTATCCGAATTTGCATTTAATATAAGAGTTTTCATTAACTCTCAATTAAGGAGGAAATGCCTCTATGTACAAATTTGCCTTTAGGCTCTGTTAAAAATTGTCCTTCAGAATAAACCACTATCCCATTTGAAATAGTGGTGACTGGAACTCCCGTAACCTCAAATCCCTCCCATGGAGTATAATCGGCGCCATGATGTAAATTTTTTTGGGAGATAGTAACTTTCTTTTTTGGATCCCATAAAACAATATCAGCATCAAATCCTACCTCGATGGCTCCTTTTTGGGGCCACAAACCATAAATTTTAGCGTGATTAGTGGAGGTTAGTTCAACAAATTGTTTGATGGAAATTCTATTTTTGGAAACTCCTTCTGAAAAGAAAATAGGAAGTCTTGTTTCAATTCCTGGAATACCATTTGGTACCCACCTAAATGAAGTTTTTGCTTTAGGATTAAGCTTGCCTTTGATGTCATTATATTTAAATGGACAGTGATCACTTGAAAATACGCTAAACACATTTTCTTGCAGACCTTTCCAAATAGCTTTTTGAGATTGTTCATCTCTTGGTGGAGGGCTGCAAACATATTTCGCTCCAGACATATCCATATTTAGTCCTTTCAAGTCATCTTTCGTTAGCGTGATATATTGAGTGCAAGTTTCTGCATAAATAGGGAGCTTTCTTTTTTCCTTAGCCCATCTAATCTGCTCTAAAGCAATCTCAGAAGAGACATGCACGATCATTAATGGAACTCCAACAATTTCTGCATGACTGATAGCTCGATGTACAGCTTCTCTTTCAACAATATCTGGCCTAGTTTCCGCATGATAATAAGGAGCGGTATTTCCTTTTCTTTCAGCTTCACCAGTTAAAAACCTGATAGCATCGTAACCTTCGGCATGAACCATAACTAATGCTTTATGCTCTTTAGCAGTTTTCATAATGTTAAGAATTTCCAAATCTTGAAGCACCAAATCATCATACGTCATAAATATTTTTAATGATGTGTAACCGTCTTTAATTAAAGCTGGTAATTCTTGTCCGAGAATTTTAGGATTGACATCCGAAATAATTAAATGAAAAGCATAATCTATATAACAATTACCATTTGCTAATTTATGATAATTCTGAACGACCGATCTAATAGAATCTCCTCTATTTTGAAGAGCAAAAGGTATAACAAAAGTATTTCCACCTGCGGCTGCGGCTTTAGTTGCGGATGTAAAATCATCTGCCATTTCAACATCTGGGCCTGATGGTTGCGATATATGAACATGACTATCTATTCCACCAGGTAATGCTAATAAATTTTGAGCACTAATCGTTTTAAAAGATTTTGACTCATCTATTTTTTTTTCTATTTTTGCAATTTTATAATTAACAATAGCTATATCT
>JABMNQ010000044.1 GCA_013204495.1 Candidatus Pelagibacter sp. | reverse complement strand
TTAATTATTAAAAGGCGCTTAATTTAAGCGCCTTTTTCCCCTACACTTATCTAGACATCAAATAAAAAAGCTGTATTTTGTATATATGGCTGACAAAACATTAAATCAAATTAGAACTACTTTTTTAGATTTTTTTGAAAAAAATGATCACAAGATAGTTGAATCTAGCAATTTGGTTCCGGATAATGACCCAACATTGATGTTTGCAAACTCAGGTATGGTTCAATTTAAAAATGTATTTACTGGACTTGAAAAAAGAGATTATGTTAGAGCCACAACCTCTCAAAAATGTGTAAGAGCAGGTGGCAAGCATAATGATCTTGAAAATGTAGGGTACACACCAAGACATCATACATTTTTTGAAATGCTTGGAAATTTTTCATTTGGAGACTATTTTAAAGAAGAGGCCATTAGTTATGCCTGGAATTTAATAACTAAAGAGTTCGGAATTGATAAAAACCGCCTTTATGTGACTGTATATCATAATGATGAGGAAGCTTTTAATTTTTGGAAGAAAATAGCTGGCTTCAGTGATGACAGAATAATTAGGATTTCTACATCAGATAATTTTTGGTCTATGGGTGATTTAGGACCTTGTGGGCCCTGTTCAGAAATATTTTATGACCACGGAGACCACCTTGAAGGCGGTTTGCCTGGAACTAAAAATGAAGATGGTAACCGGTTTATAGAAATATGGAATTTAGTGTTCATGCAATACGAGCAAATTTCAAAAGATAAAAGAATAGATTTACCAAAACCATCTGTTGATACTGGTATGGGACTTGAACGAATAGCTGCACTATTACAAGAAACTCACGACAACTATGAAACAGATCATTTTAAAAAATTGATACAATCTGCATCAGACACATTAAATGTTAAAGTAGATGAAACTAATCGATCTAGTTTCAGGGTAATAGCTGACCACTTGCGTGCAAGTTCATTTTTGTTAGCAGAGGGAGTTCTCCCCTCTAATGAAGGGAGAGGTTATGTTCTTCGAAGAATTATGAGACGTGGAATGAGACACTCACATTTATTAGGTTCTAAAAAACCAATCTTCTATGATATTTTTAAAACATTATTAGAAGAAATGTCCAAAAATTATCCTGAATTAGAAAGAGCGCAGTCATTAATTAAAGAAACTTTAAAAACAGAAGAGGAAAAATTTTTAGTTCTATTAGACAGAGGAATAAAAATATTAAATGAGGAACTAGATAAAGTAGACAAAGTATTACCAGGCGAAGTCGCTTTCAAACTTTATGACACATATGGTTTCCCATTAGATTTAACTCAAGATATTTTAAAAAATAAATCATTAACAGTAGATAATGAACAATTTGATTTATTAATGAAAGAAAGCAAAAAATTAGCAAAGAAAAATTGGAAAGGATCAGGTGATAGCTCAGTAGATCAAATATGGTTTGATATAAAGGACCGTTTAGGTGCAACTGATTTTTTAGGATATTCTACAGATAAAGCAGAAGGTGTAATAACTTTAATTTTAAAGAACGATAAAGAAGTAAAAAATCTCAAAGAAAATGATGAGGGAATTATAATTACAAATCAAACACCTTTTTATGGGGAATCTGGTGGGCAGGTAGGTGATACAGGAACAATTTCTAATGAAAGTTTTGAATTTGAAGTATCTGATGTTCAAAAAAAACTAGGAGATCTATTTGTACATTGTGGAAAAGTTAAAAAAGGTTCAATTAAAATAAATGATAACGTTGAATTAAAAATAAATATCCAAAGAAGGAACAATATCAGAGCCTACCACTCAGCTACTCATTTATTACACGAGTCACTAAGAAGGGTTTTGGGAGAACACGTAACTCAAAAAGGATCTTTAGTTGAGTCTGATCGACTGAGATTTGATTTTAGTCATATGAAACCTATCTCAGAAGAAGAGATTAAAAAAATTGAATTTAATGTTAACTCAATTATTCAAAAAAAATCTGAAGTAAAAACAAGAATAATGACACCAAAAGAAGCAGTTGAGAATGGAGCTCTAGCTTTATTTGGTGAAAAATATGGTGATGAGGTAAGAGTTTTGTCTATGGGTGAAGAAGATGGAAAATTTTTTTCAACAGAATTATGTGGAGGAACGCACGTTTTAAATACAGCTGATATAGGAAAATTTAAGATAATAAGTCAATCGTCTATTGCAGCGGGTGTAAGAAGAGTTGAAGCATTAAGAGATAAGCAATTTGAGGAATTTTTAAAAGAAAAAGAAAATTTGTCTAATTTATCAGATGAAAAAAATGAAAAAATCATAAAAGAATTAGAATTAAAAATTATTCAACTGGGAGGAAAGCCCAATCTTCAAAATAATGATCAAACAGCCTTGATAAAAGACCTTAATAAACAATTTAATCAACTCTCAGTTAGTTCCATATTAAAAGATAAAACAAAAAATAAGATTAACGATCAGGTTATTAATGGATTTAAGGTTAGGTTTCAAAATATCTTAGATTTACCATTTAAAGATTTACGTAAATTAATTGATGAGGGAAAAAAGGAAATTGGCGAAGGTTTGATAATAATTTATGCAATAAATGACAATAAAGTTGGATTAGCCGTAGGTGTTACTAAAACATTACAGGGTAAATTTGATGCGGTAGAATTTGTACGAGCTGGTTCAGAAATTATTGGTGGCAAAGGTGGTGGTGGAAGAGCTGACTTTGCACAAGCGGGGGGAACATTGCCCGATAAGATTGAAGAGTCTTTTGAAAATATTAAAAAATTAATTAATTAAGCTTTTTCTTAAGCTGTCCATCCAATTCATCTAAAAACTGATTAGTTGTTAGGTAATTACTTGATGGACTAATTAAGATTGCTAAGTCTTTAGTCATTGATCCATTCTCAACACAATCTATACATACTTTTTCTAATGTAGTTGAAAATTTTATCAGATCTTCATTGCCGTCCAATTTTCCTCTATGAGCCAAACCTCTAGTCCAAGCAAAAATTGATGCTATAGGATTTGTAGAAGTCTCTTTACCTTGTTGATGCATTCTATAATGTCTTGTTACAGTTCCATGTGCTGCTTCAGCTTCCAAAGTTTTTCCATCTGGTGCAAGAAGAACACTTGTCATTAAACCTAATGATCCATATCCTTGAGCCACAGTATCTGACTGAACATCTCCATCATAGTTTTTACAAGCCCAAATATATTTACCACTCC
>JABMNQ010000043.1 GCA_013204495.1 Candidatus Pelagibacter sp. | reverse complement strand
GACAAAGAGTAAGCACACATAAACCAAGACACCAATCAAAAGCACATACAACACACAAATCAACTCCAAAGACAACAACAGAAGAAATGTATTATAAAACAAAGTAAACCAAGATATTTTCTTGATTAGTGCGGGGTTTTGTTTAAGCAGTTGATAAACATGCGGTAATAACTTGCCACGTTGACGGTTAGATAACCAATTATAGTAGCGGATGACTCTAAAGTTTTTATCTGGAATGTGCTTAATAAGGCGTCCGATAAAATCATATACTGGCATAGTGATTGCTTTATTGTTATTTTCATGATGGGTCATGATATAGTGGACCCCATTGTCAAACCATTTTTTAGTTTTTCATAGAAATAATTTTAAAAAATTTTATTTTATTTTTACATCTCTTTCTCCATCAAATGTTTTGCACTTTTCGTGCTCTAAAAAATATTTTCAAAAAATTTATCATCGTGCTATAAAATTTTAAAGATTTTAGATCTGTTTTAAAATTCTCGTGTGATTAACGATAATAAGCTGTTAATAATCTTGTGGGCAATGGCTTCATTGTACACAGGTTATTAATGGTTTATTTCGTGGTTTTGCGTTAGCAAAAAATCCACATAATTTTTAATAGTTGCCAACACTTGGTAACACTCTCTTTTTCTGTGTTTTTGTTCGTTCATCTAATGGCGGATACTCACAATACACAATTGCATTTTCCAAATTATATTTTATACTTCCACTGTAGATTGATTGTGGTGTTTTATATCCTAATCTTGAATGTAATCGATACGTATTGTAATATTCTATGTATTTAGCGGATTCACGTTTTAATTCAAATGCAGTTTCAATCCCTAATAAAAAAATACATTCATATTTAAGCGTTCGCCAAAACCGTTCTACATAAACGTTATCAACCCATCTACCTTTCCCATCCATTGATATAATTATATTGTGGGTTTTTAAATTATTCACCCACTCATTACAAGTGAATTGACTACCTTGATCGCTATTAAATATAAGTGGTTTACCATATTTGGCAACCGCTTTATTTAAACAACTAATGCAATTAATCGCCTCCAATGTATTGGTGACTTCATGTTCTAATACACTACGGCTAAAAACATCTAAAATTACGATAACATACATCATACCAGTAGGCAATTTACAATATGTTATATCTATTGCCCAAACAATATTTGAACCATAAATATGCATACCAGACAAATAATAAGGGTATTTATACTGTATGTCACCAGCTTTACTTAAATTACATTTAGGAAGTATGCCTTTTATGCTTAATACTCGCATTAACCGTTGTACACGCTTTCTATTAACTGCTAACCCACCATAAGTACGCAATTCAGCTGTAATTACACGAGAACCTTTATTATTACGTTCTTCCCATATTTCTTCAATGCGGTCTTTTAGCTTTATATTTAGCGTTGATTCTACAACCTTTTTATAATAAATGTTGCTACGATTTATGCTTAATAGCACACATTTATTTCTAATGCTTAATTGAGATTCTTCACCGTTAAAATATTGGATGCGTTTCACTAACGGCAACCGTCTACAAACTTTTTTAAGTAGCTGACCTCCATTGATAGCTTACCTATTTGCTCGTACAGCTGCTTCTCTTTATTGTCAACTATTTGCGGTTTATTATTGGATGTAAAAGCTGTTGATACATTATCCAGTAGTTGTTTTTTCCATTTACTGATTAAACTACTCGCAACATTATATTTCATAACTAGCTCAGCTATAGTTTTATCACTTTTAATTGCATCTAAAGCAACTTTACCTTTAAATTCATTGGTATAACTAGTTTTTTTTGACATTGACATTTTGTATTTCCTTAAATAATTTACTCATGTGATTGTACCAAAATTTACAATTTTGGGTACTATTTTAGCGTAAATTATTTCTATGTCACTGGTCCGAATTCAAGGGTCCATTATAATATGAGTTAATCGTATAGCGTAGGAATGCGCCTTTTTTAATATTGGTGAATGCTTATAAAGAACGGCTAAAGTATCTTTTTC
>JABMNQ010000042.1 GCA_013204495.1 Candidatus Pelagibacter sp. | reverse complement strand
TATTTCTATTGTAACAGGAAATATGAGACCAGATTTAGCTTTTGCAGGAATATTTTTCTTAACATGCTTAGGTTTATCGGTTTTTGGCTTTGTTACAATTATGGAAAAAATATTAATACCTTGGCACATATCAATGAAAAGAATCAACAAATAAGGAACATATTATGGATTATGAAAATTTGAAAAAAAAACTAGAAGGTTGCTATGTAACAGTTCCAACACCTTTTAGAGATATAAAAAATTTACCTCTTAACTTTGACGCACTAAAAGATTATGTGGAGTTTTTATTGGGCAATGGTTTAAATAATGAGAATTGTACACTACTTTTTGGTGGAGCCGCAGGTGATTTTTCAGCAATGAGCTTTGATGAGAGATTATTATTAGCTAAAGAAGGTTCTAAAATAGTAAATGGAAGAGCTCCAATTGCTTTGGGGGGCCAAACAACGAATACTCAAGAACTAGAAAAACTTGCAAAAATTGCTAAAGATTGCGGATATGATTTCCTTCAAGTCTCTTGTCCTTTTTACTTCAAGCATACTGAGGATGATTTTATTGAATATGTTAAAGCAGCATCAAGTGCAGCAGAAGGTGGACCCGGTATAATTTTATATAATACTTTTTGGACTTCAACTAGCGTTTCCAATCAACTTATTGAAAAAATAAAAGATCTTCCAAATATTGTTGGTTTAAAATGGGCAACACCACGAACTGATGCAATGGAATTTGAAGATGTGACCTCAACTTATTCTAGCAGGTTTACAATAATCGATAATAATTTATTTTTTCCTTACTCAGCAATGAAACCATTAAATGCAAAAGCCTTTGAAGTTCATATGTGTAACTTTTGGCCAGAATGGGGAGCAAAATTAATTAATGAAGTTAAAAAGAAAAACTTTGAAGAAATTGCTAGAATGATGGTTGAAGAAGCTATGCCTTTCTATAAGCTTTGGGTAGAAATTGAAACTAACTATACTTCTGGTGATGGATATTTAGATAAACTTTGTATGGAATTAGTTGGTCTCCCATCAAGTAGATGTAGACCTCCAACAAGGGATATACGTGAAAAATATAGGCAAAAAACTCTTGATTATATGAAAAAAATTAAAGTTCCTCATTTAAAGTTTTAATGAGTAAAATTGAAAACTTAAGAACAATTCTACTAAGTGCAGATTATGGTCATGAAAAGCATCCTGAAATTTTAGAGTGCTTTCCCAATGGGCCAAAAAGAACTATTGGATTAGTTGAGGTAACTTTAGAAAATGGGGTAAAAGGTTATGGTGAAGGTTACTTAGGTGTTTTTGCACCAAATGTATTTAAATCCATTGTTGAACTTTGTGCTCCATACCTTATTGGAAAAGATGGATTTGATATTTTAAGAAGATATAAAGATTTATGCAGTGTTTGTGATTATTGGTCATTACAAGGGGCCGCTAGACACACTACAAGCGCAATTGAAATAGCCTTAGTTGACGCAAAATCTAAAACTCAAAAATGTCCTGCGTATAAATTATTTGGAAATAGCACAAAAGAAAAAATAGAAGTCTACGGAAGTGGAGGAATTTGCGACACAAAAGAACACTTTATTGAGGAACTAGAACTTTTAAAAATACTAGGAATAAAAAAATATAAAATTAGAGCAGTTCCAAGTGATATAAATAAAACTGCCTGGGTACTTAAAGAAGCTAGAAAATATGAAGTGGATGTAGGCATTGATATGTGTCAAAATCTTGCAGATCCACCAATAAATGCAGACGATGTAATAAATTATATTAATTATGTAAAAAATATTACTAAAGAAAAAATATTATTTTTAGAAGAAGCCGTTGGCCCAATGGATATAAAAGGATTTAAAAAATTGAAAGAAACTCTCAATATAGATATTTGTGGTGGCGAAGTTATAACCACACCTTTAGAAATGATAGAAAGGATAAATTTAGATATTTATAACTTTGTTCAACCAGATGCATCAGTTATTGGAGGAATGCATGCTGTGAAAGAAGTCTTTGAGTATGCAAAAACAAAACCCGTTGTACATGCTTGGGGTGGACCAGTAGCGATTATGGCAAATTATCATGTTGCATTTGGATGCAATGGAAACTTAGTTGAATTTCCAATGATACCATACAAGCTAGAGCCAATAATGTTTGGAGATCAAAGAGTTATTAAAAATGGAAATCTTTTAAGGCCTGAAATTCCAGGGATAGGCATTACTATGAATGATAAAATTGAAAAAGATTTTTCATTCGATAAAGAAGCAGTTTATTCGTGTGTTGTTGTTGATAGAGGGCAACCAAATGACTCTTTTTGGAAAGAATAATTATAATAAAAATGATTATAAAACAAACTAGATCCAACAGTTATAATCAATCAACATAGAAATTTATGAATATTTATATTGCATGCGAGTTGGAAAATTTAGAAAAAACAATTATTAAAAATAATTTAAAAAAACACAATTTATATTTTTCCAACTTAAGATTTAAAAAAATTGCTGATAACAATTTCCTTAAATGTGAGATTGTGTTTGGAAATATTCCATCAGATTGGATAAAGCAAAGTAGCAAAATAAAATGGCTTCAATTAGAGTCAACAGGCTTTGCTGAATATTCCAATGTTAAAAAAAATTTTTTAAATAAAGATGTAATTATTACTAACTTAAAAAGTTTTTTTGCACGTCAAGTAGCCCAAACAATAATGGCTGGAATTTTTTCTTTTTATAGAGGTTTGGATACATTTACTTTGCTAAAAAAAGAAAAAAAATGGATTGGTGATCCAATTAGAGCTAAATTAGAAATACTAAATGATAAAAATATTTTATTTTTTGGTAAGGGATCAATAAACCAGGAAATAGCAAAATATCTAAAAGTATTTAATTGTAAATATTCGTTTATTGATTCAAATTCAAAAAAAAGTTTTTTTATTAAAAAATTAAAAAAAGCAGAAATAGTTATCTGTGCACTGCCTGGAACTATAAAAACTAAAATGCTTTTTAATAAAAAAATGATTAACAGTTTATCAAAACAAACTATTTTAGTTAATGTTGGTAGGGGTAATTTAATCAATGAAAAATATTTAATAAAAAAACTTAAAAATAATTTTTTAAAGGGGGCTATTTTAGACGTTACAGCTGAAGAACCGCTTAGAAAAAATAACCCGCTCTGGTCATGTCCAAATCTAATACTTACGCAGCACACTGGTGGTGGATACAAAGATGAGATGATGGATAAGGTTAACTTTTTCTTAGACAATTTGCAAAAATATTTAACAAAAAGTACAGTGTTAAATAAAATTAACCCTTCGAAGGGTTATTAAACTAATTAATAATTAAAGATATTTTCTTACGTTCAGTTTAACTTGAGCTAAAGTGATATAATGACAGATCAGTTATTACCCATGCTCTATATGATGGGGTACTCCTGCTAGTTCTCCCAGCTTTTCTGCAGTCTAATTCTAAATTAAAACAATTCTTATCTAATCTTACTATTTGGATTGTCATTATCTTTATAATTCTAACAATACTCTATTTTATTAAGTAGCCCTCATTCCATCACCTAGACACTAAATTTAAGGTCTGGTAGGGTTGGTAATTAAAACCTGTTTAATAGTATAAAAAATTTATGGCAAAACCAACGGTACTTATTGATAATAAGAAAGTTAAAGTAACAGAATGGTATTTTGCGGTAGGTGATAGCACCGGTGCACACACCCATGAATATGACTATGTGGTTGTCCCCATGATGGATGGTGAGTTAAAAATAATAGATAATGATAATAAAACAACTATTTCAAAACTTACTAAAGGTGGATCTTATTTTAGAGAAAAAGGAGTTTATCATAATGTTTTTAATAATAATGATTATCCCTATTCTTTTGTTGAAATTGAAATGATAAAATAACTTTACGTGCAATCCATATCTCTTACTAATCTAGCTATAGCATTTATCCCAGTATTTGTTGTTATTGTTATTATTTGGCGTTGGGACATGGGCTATAAAGCCTCCATCTATGCCATCTTAAGAATGATCGTTCAGCTTTTATTAATTGGCTATGTGCTGACATATATCTTTGGAACAAACAGTTATTCCATCGTAATTACTATTCTCATAATTATGCTATTAGCGGCTAGTTGGATTTCATTAAGAACAACTTCATTACCTAAAAAAACACTTATATTAAATGTTATTTTTTCAATAGTAATTGGTGGTGTATCGGTA
>JABMNQ010000041.1 GCA_013204495.1 Candidatus Pelagibacter sp. | reverse complement strand
AGTTCTAATTTGATTTAATGTTTTGTCAGCCATATATACAAAATACAGCTTTTTTATTTGATGTCTAGATAAGTGTAGGGGAAAAAGGCGCTTAAATTAAGCGCCTTTTAATAATTAAAGATGACTTTAACTAATTTTTTTCAGATGGAGGAGTTACTTCTTCCTTTGCTTCCAATGTTGGGTCCTCTATTTGATCTTTTGCTGCTTTTTCTGGATCAAGTGGATTGCCTTCAATTTTTTTAGCTATCACACCAGCTTTCTCTCTTATTGCCATTTCTATTTCTGCGGCAACTTGAGGGTTTTGCTCTAAGTAAATTTTAGCATTTTCTCTTCCTTGGCCAATTTTTTCACCTTTGTATGCATACCAAGCTCCAGATTTTTCAACAATCTCTGCTTTTGAACCAAGGTCAATTAATTCACCAACTTTGCTAATACCTTTTCCATACATTAAGTCAAATTCTACAACTTTAAATGGCGGAGCTACTTTATTTTTAACTACCTTAACTCTTGTTGAGTTACCAATAATTTCCTCACCATTTTTAATGGCACCAATTCTTCTGATATCCAATCTAACAGATGCATAGAATTTAAGTGCATTTCCACCTGAAGTAGTCTCTGGACTTCCAAACATAACTCCAATTTTCATTCTAATTTGGTTAATAAAAATCATCATTGTGTTTGTGCTTGAGATTGAGCCTGTTAGCTTTCTTAAGGCTTGACTCATTAATCTTGATTGAAGTCCTACGTGGTGATCTCCCATTTCTCCTTCAATTTCCGCTCTAGGAGTTAATGCCGCAACTGAATCAACAACTATTACAGAAATAGATCCTGATTTGATTAATGTATCGGCTATTTCTAGGGCTTGCTCACCAGTATCTGGTTGTGAAATTAATAATTCTTCAGTATCTACACCAAGTTTTTTTGCATAAACTGGGTCTAAAGCATGCTCTGCATCTATAAATGCACATATTCCTCCAGCTTTTTGAGCCTCTGCTACTACCTGTAAAGCTAGGGTTGTTTTACCAGATGACTCTGGTCCATAGACTTCAACAACTCTTCCTTTTGGTAAGCCACCTATTCCAAGCGCTACATCTAAGCTTAATGATCCAGTTGAAATTGACTCAATGTCCATTGCTCTTCTTTGGCCAAGTTTCATTACTGATCCTTTTCCAAAATTATCAATGATTTGGCTTATTGCCGCTTCTAAAGCTTTGTTTTTTTCGTTGCCTTCTGTTTGTTGTGCTTTCGTAGATTTAACTACTTTTAGGTTATTTTTAGTCATTTTATGCCTTTTTTATTAAATAATTAGTGTTCGAATCGTCTCCTAAATGTACACATTTTGTTCTTATTTTCAAGAGTTATTTTTTTAGTTAAAAATTGGCTTAATTATTGAAGTTTTAAGTAGTTGCTATTTAGCAAGCCAATAGATTGCAGTAGTTTGAATTGTGAAAGCAAATAGTTTCTCTCAGAATCTGCCAAGCTTATTTTTGAACTTAATAGAATTGAGTTTGACTGAATAACATCCAAAGTTGACCTTCCAAGTCCAGACTCATATTCAACTGTTATTCCTTCATTTGCAATTTCAGCAGCTTTGACTTGTGCTGCAACTGCATTTAATAAACTTTTAGATACTTGAAGACTTGACCATGAGCTTGCAATATTTGTATCGTTAGTTTTTAAGGCATTGTCTAATAATAATTTTTTTCTGTTTTTTAGATTTTTACTTTTATTTAAAGACGCAGAATTTTTTCCACCATTAAAAATTGGCCATGAAATAGTTGCTTTTAATATTTCTTTATCACGCTCACCTATACTTGAGCTTATGTCATCTGACTTTGAACTATTAAAAGACAAAGATGCAGAAGGTGATAGATCAGACCTGGCTATTGTTACATCTTTTTCTGATTGTTCATATTCTAGTCTTGAAATAATTAAATTTGGGTTATTTATTTTAGACATTTCAATTGCCTCCTTTAAACCTGCTGGCATTACAAAACTTAAATCTGATTCTTTATCTAGAGAATTTACATCGACAATCGGACCTATAATTTTTTCATATGTTAATTTAGCAGTTACTGTTTCATTTTTTGCCTGTAGGAATTTTGCCTGCGCTCCTGCAAGTGATGATTCTGATTGAGCTAGGTCAGATAAGGTAATTTGACCTCTCTCTAATCTTGCTTGATTTGTTTCTACTTGTCTCTCTAATAAATTAATATTATTTTGATTAATCTTAAGTTTTTCTTCAGCAAATATAAGTCCCGAGTAAGCTTCAATCGCTTGATATAAAATTTCCTGTTCTGTTTTTAAAAGTTTTGCTTCAGCTAGAGTTAATCCAATCTTACTTTTTTCCATACTTGCTATACCAGCAAATCCTTGAAATATTTTTTGCTCAATATTTATAGATTGGGTTTTTGGATCAACATCTGTAAAGGATGAGTTGGCACCTGAACCATCGGTTTGTTTTTCAGTATTTTCTTGGCTCTTAGATCCTGACAAAGTAACACTTGGCAAAAATTGACTTCTTGATATTTTTACATCTTCTTTAGAAACTTGAATATTTTCACGTTCTGCATTTAATACAGGATTTTCGTTATAAGCTTGTAGTAACGCTTTAGATAAAGGTACAGAAAAAGCATTTCCATTTAAAAAAATGACAGATAAGAATATTAATATTATTTTTTTCATTATTTTCTAAATTTTATTTTTTGTATTTGATGCTTACTATTTAAATTCATAATTACTGAGGAGCTTTTTACCGCATCTTTAAACATTTGTTGAGTAATTCTTTGATATGTTTGCATAAAATTTATTACGT
>JABMNQ010000040.1 GCA_013204495.1 Candidatus Pelagibacter sp. | reverse complement strand
GAACAATCCCACTTATTTTTTTGACAGCTTATCTTTCATAGCTAATTTAAGCTTCTTTAAGATTCTTAAATCGTACCAACTTTTAGGTCCTCTTTTTGAGCTTCTTTGTTGTTCAGCTACAGTTACTTTTTTTTATTTTTTTCATACTTTAAAAAAGTTATAATTTATCAATATATTACCGATAAATATAATCTCTAGTGATAGGAGTAGATGTATAACTCTTTGTTAATTGTAATTGGTACACAACCTGGTGACCCCATTTGAAAGCAATTTCACATCCTGTCAGGTAAAATTCCCACATTCTAAAAAATCTTTCATCAAACATTTCTATGATTTGTGCTTTATTTTTTAAACAGTTTTCCTTCCAATGTCTTAAAGTGTGAGAATAATGCAATTTTAATACTTCAATATCAGACACAATTAAACCTGCTTTTTCTATGGGTGTGGTTACCTCGCTTAAGCTTGGCGTGTATCCTCCTGGAAAAATATATTTTGTAATCCATGGATGAGGGTCTCTTGGTGGATTAACTGAGCCTATTGTATGAATTAAAGCAACACCGTCTTGATTAAGTAACTTTTCAATTTTCTTAAAGAATGTTTTATAAAATTTTCTCCCTACATGTTCAAACATTCCAATACTTACAATTTTATCAAATTTTTCATCTAATTCTCTGTAATCCATAAGTTTAAATGTAACTTGATTCTCTAATTTAAGTTTCCTAGCTTTTTGTAAGCAATAATCTAATTGGTTTTGTGATAAGGTGATTCCAGTTACTTCACAATTTGTACTTTTAGCAATATCAATAACTAAGGATCCCCATCCACAGCCAATATCAAGAACTTTTTGATTCGGTTGTATGTTCAATTTTTTTATTATGTGCTGTATCTTATTATTTTGAGCAGTTTCCAAGGTATCGTTTTCATTTTTAAAATATCCACATGAGTATTGTCTTTTTGGATCTAAAAATAAATCATATAAATTATCTGAAAGATCATAGTGGTGAGAAACATTCATTTTTGATTTTTTTATAAAATTAAAATTTGTCAAATACCTATATGAGCCACTTAGTTTATTTATAAATTGACTAAAAGAATTTATCTCCTTTCTTCCAACATTCATAAGTGCCAGGTCTAAAAAGTCAGTTAGAGTTCCATTTTCGATAATTATATCTCCATCGGAATAAGCTTCTCCAAAATATAAATCGGGACGAAACAGTAGCTTGTAATGAAGTTTTTTGTTTAAAATCTTAAGTATGATTGGAGTTTTATTTTTTGGAGACCCTATAATATATTTTTTTGAATAAGCATCAATTAATATGAAGCCATCAGTTTTAAATGTGCTATTTAAAAACCTTGCTAATTGCATTTATGCTACCTTTAAAGATCCCAACTTAAAGTTTAATTTATTAAGATCTTCTAATTTAATTTTAATTTCGGGTTCTTTTCTAATTTTTTTTAGATGGCTATTCAAATAAACAACTTTATTCATTAACCAAAGACTACCAAACCCACATTCTACTGTCCATCCAGATCCCAGTTTAAGGCTAAATTAGGTTAAGTATTTAGTTTGTCACTTTAAGGGAACATAGTTACTTATTTAATGATCCAAAAAATGATATTTATTATATAAACAAAAGTACCATAAAATATAAAGGTTTGTTTTTACCTGATTCTTAGTTCAAATTTATTTACTTGGATCAGGAACCTTACGCAGATAAGGTTTTATCGTTTTCCATCCGTCAGGATATATTTTTTTTGCCTCTTCATTTGTAACGCTAGGGACAATAATTACATCTTCACCTTTTTTCCAATCAGCAGGTGTTGCAACTTTATGTTTTGCTGTTAGTTGCATAGAATCAATAGCTCTCAAAATTTCGTGAAAGTTACGCCCTGTTGTCATTGGGTAAGTTAAGAAAAGACCAATTCTTTTATCGGGTCTAATAACATAAACCGTTCTAACTGTTTGATTGTCTACAGCTGTACGCCCCATTGATGTAGCACCAGCATCATCTTCAAGCATATTATAAAGTTTTGCAATTTCTAATTTTTCATCAGCTACAATTGGGTAATTTGGTTTTAAGCCACAAACATCTTTAATGTCATCTAACCATTTAATGTGATCAGATACCGGATCAACACTTAAGCCCATTACTTTAACATTTCTTTTTTCAAATTCTTGTTTCAACTTAGCTAATGCACCTAATTCT
>JABMNQ010000039.1 GCA_013204495.1 Candidatus Pelagibacter sp. | reverse complement strand
GTAGAGCGCCGGTCTCCAAAACCGGAGGCTGAGGGTTCGAGTCCCTCCGCTCCTGCCAATAAGCTAAACAGTATATTATGAAAAATCCGATAAAATTTATCCAAGAAGTAAAACAAGAAGCCTTTAAAGTTTCTTGGCCTACTGGAAAAGAGACTATGCAAGGTGCATTAATGGTATTTGCTATGGCAGTTATCATGTCTCTTTTCTTTTTGCTTCTTGATCAAGTTCTTAAATTTTTATTGGAAGCTTTACTAAAGGTAAGTATTTAATGAAAAATTGGTATATTGTTCAATCACACTCAAATTTTGAGAACAAAGTTGCTGGATTAATTAGAGAAGAGGCTGAAAAAGCAAAAATTTCTGATAAAATAGAGGAAATTCTTATTCCAACACATAACGTTACAGAAGTTAAAAGAGGAAAGAGAATTCAAAGAAAAAAGAAATACTTTCCAGGGTATGTATTAATAAAGAGTGAGATGGACAATGAAATTTATCATTTAATTAAAAATTTAAAGAGTGTCAGTGGGTTCTTAGGATCAAAAGGCGTTCCGGTACCTGTATCAGACAAAGAAATAGAAAAAATATTAGGACAAATAAAAGATGGTGTAGCACAGCCAAAATCTGCTATAGAATATGCCATTGGTGAAAAAGTTCAGGTTGTTGACGGACCTTTTGCATCATTCAGTGGAATGGTCGAGGATATTGATGAAGAGAAATCAAGATTAAAAGTTTCAGTATCAATATTTGGTAGACCAACACCAGTTGATTTAGAATATAACCAAGTAGAGAAAGTAAGTTAATGGCAAAAGAAATAAGTGGATATATAAAATTACAAATTATGGGTGGACAGGCAAATCCTGCGCCACCAGTTGGACCTGCATTAGGACAACGTGGAATTAACATAATGGAATTTTGTAAAGCTTTTAATGATAAGACAAAAGCTTTTGCAGGAAAACCAATTCCAGTTATTATTACAGTTTATAAAGATAAAAAATTTGATTTTGAAATTAAATCACCACCAGCATCTTATTTTATTAAAGAAGCGGCAAAATTAAAAGGTGGATCAAAAGAACCTGGTAGAGTTATAGCTGGATCGATTACAAAAAAACAAGCAGAAGAAATTGCAACACAAAAAATGAAAGATCTCAATGCTCATAACCTTGAACAGGCAGTTAAAATTATTGCAGGCTCTGCAAGATCAATGGGAATAGAGGTTAAGGACTAATGTCTTCAAAAAGATTTAAACAACTACCAGAAAAAACAAATGATTTAACTGCTGATTTAATAGAAAAATTATTACCAGTTATTAAAAAAAATTGTACTACAAAATTTGATGAATCTATCGATTTAAGTTTTCAGGTTAATAATAAACAAAAAAAAGGGGAAGTTAACATTAGAACAGTTGTTAATTTACCAGGTGGTACAGGCAAAGTAGTTAAAGTTGCTGTTGTTTGCGAAGATACGAAAGCACAAGAAGCAAAAGATGCTGGTGCTGATATTGTTGGTAGCGATGAATTTATAGAAAAAATTAAAGCAGGTGAGTTAGATTTTGAAAAACTTATTTGCACACCAGGAATGATGGTGAAACTTTCAAAATTAGGAAAAGTTTTAGGACCAAAAGGCTTGATGCCAAATCCAAAATTAGGTTCCGTTTCAGATGATGTTAAACAGGCTGTAGCTGACGCTAAATCAGGACAAGTAGAAATTAGAAATGATAAAGATGGAAACATTGGTGTTAGTATTGGAAAAAAATCATTTCATGACGACCAGTTATTAAAAAACTTTCATGCTATTTTAGATACTTTAGAGAAAGAGAAGGGGAACCTGACTTTAAAGGGTGATTTGATAAAAAATACTTTTGTAACGTCTAGTATGGGCGTATCTTACAAGGTTAAATTAGGAAAAGCGATATAGTTATGATGAACAAGGAACAAAAAAAGAATTATATAAGTGAGATGAAAACTCAGTTTCAAAATAATGAAGCTGTTTTGGTAACTCATTATCAGGGTTTATCCATGCCTCAACTTGATGAATTAAGAGCTCAAATGAGAGAGCATGGCATTAAGTTTAAAATAACCAAAAATAGAATTACAAAATTAGCACTAGAAAAAACTAAGTGTAAAGATCTTGCTAATTTATTTACAGGAGCAACCGCAGTTGCTTTTTCAGATGATGCGATAATTTCAGCAAGAATTTTATCAAAATTTGCAAAAACTAATGAAAACCTAAAACTTTTAGGTGGAATAATGGGTAGTGACATTTTGGACCAAGCTGGAGTTCAAAAAGTAGCCAATTTACCAACACTTAATGAGGCTAGAGCTAATATCGTTGGAATTCTAGCAACACCAGCATCAAAATTTGTAAGTATTTTACTTGCACGTTCTGAAAAAATGAGTATTTTGTACCCAGAAAATTCATAAAAATAACCTAAAGAAATATTAAAAATATGCCTGATCTAAATAAAATTATAGAAGATTTATCAAGTTTAACTGTTGTTGAAGCAGCTGATCTTTCAAAGCAACTTGAAGAAAAATGGGGTGTTACAGCGATGGCTGCAGCAGCACCAGCGGCAGCTGCAGGCGGAGCAGTTGAAGAAGCTAAAGATGACTTTACAATCATGTTAATTTCTGCTGGAGATAAAAAAATTAATGTTATTAAAGAAGTTAGAGCAGCAACATCTTTAGGTCTTAAAGAAGCAAAAGATTTAGTAGAGGGTGCACCAAAAGAAGTTAAGTCTGGTGTTAACAAAAAAGATGCTGAAGAGATTAAAGCTAAGTTGGAAGCAGCTGGCGCAACAGTAGAACTTAAATAAATTAATTAGAAAGAAACCTAATTGCTGGTTAATTAATTAACCGGTAACTGATTTTAGATGCAATTATCTTTCACTGAAAAAAAAAATGTAAGAAAAAGTTTTGGAAAGTTAGCCGAAACTTTATCTATTCCTAACTTAATAGAAGTTCAAAAAAATTCTTACAAACAGTTAACTGATTTTGATCCTGAGGCTGGAGATCTATCAAAAGGTTTTGATAGAGTTTTTAAAAGTATTTTTCCCATTGAAGATTTAAATGATAAGGCAACACTAGAATATGTTTCTTATAGATTGGAAAAACCAAAATTTGATACTGAGGAATGTATTCAAAGAGGCTTGTCATACACATCTGCACTTAGGTGCACATTAAGACTTGTTGTTTATGAGATAGATCAAGAAAATAATACAAAAGATATTTTATCTG
The DNA here is from genome assembly GCA_013204495.1 of Candidatus Pelagibacter sp. Lineage (GTDB taxonomy): Bacteria > Pseudomonadota > Alphaproteobacteria > Pelagibacterales > Pelagibacteraceae > Pelagibacter. Next base: position 1,236 of record JABMNQ010000039.1, on the reverse strand, counting down.
CAAAAGAACAAGAAGTTTATATGGGTGAAGTTCCAATGATGACGGATAGCGCAACTTTTATTACTAATGGTGTTCAAAGAGTTGTTGTTAACCAAATGCACAGAAGTCCAGGTGTATTTTTTGATCATGATAAAGGAAAATCACATGCTAGTGGTAAACTTCTTTTTAATTGCAGAGTTATACCTAACAGAGGTTCGTGGTTAGATCTTGAGTATGACGTAAAAGATTTTTTATATTTTAAAATTGATAGAAAGAAAAAAATATTAGTATCTACTTTATTAATGGCTTTAGGTTTTACTAAAAGTGATATTGCTGATGAGTTTTATGGAAATGAAACATATACATTTGACGCTAAGACTAATAAATGGAAAACAAAATTTAACCCTGAGAACTACAAAGCAAAGAATTTTGCTGAAGAAGTTATTGATGCAAAAACTGGTAATGTTATAATTAAACTTGGCGAAAAGGTTAATTTCTTAACTGCTACAAAATTAGCATCTGATGGTTTAAAGGACATTTTAGTTTCACAAGAGTCGCTTTATGATAAATATTTACACAGAGACGTAAAGGTTAGTGATGATGAAGAAGAAGGAACTTTTGGAATTGGAACAGAGTTAAATGACACTATTATTAAACAAATTTTAGAAGCAAATATAAATACTATTGAAATTTCTATTACAAATTCAATTAATAAAGGACCTTATTTATTATCCACAATTTTAAATGATAAAAATAATGATAAAAATGATGCTATAACAGAAATTTATAAAGTTTTAAGACCGGGTGAACCCCCTACAGAAGAAATAGCTAATAAAATTTTTAATAATTTATTCTTTAGTTCTGACAGATATGACCTTTCTGATGTGGGTAGAGTTAAAATGAACTCTAGGTTAAACCTAGAGTGTTCAGACAAAATTACCATTCTAAGAAATGATGATATTGTAGCTATCGTTCATAAAATGTAGATCTTCGTGATGGTAAAGATGAGGTTGATGATATTGATCACCTTGGTAACAGGAGAGTTAGATCTGTTGGTGAGCTTGTAGAAAATCAAGCACGGATTGGTGTTTATAGAATGGAAAGAGCCATCAAAGAAAAAATGACTATACTTGATATTGAATCTGCAATGCCTCAAGATTTAATTAACGCAAAACCATTAACAGTTTCTTTAAAAGATTTTTTTGTAAGCTCTCAACTTTCTCAGTTTATGGATCAGACAAATCCGTTGTCAGAAAT
>JABMNQ010000038.1 GCA_013204495.1 Candidatus Pelagibacter sp. | reverse complement strand
CAACAACCCAGCTTGCAATTGCACTTTTCATATCATTTGCCCCTCTTCCAATAAGGTAATTTTTTTTAATAGCAGGACTAAATGGTTTAACAGTCCAATCTTTTAAATTTCCTGGTGGAACCACATCTAAGTGGCCTGCAAACATAAAGTTTGGTTGAGAGCTGCCAAGTCTTGCATATAAATTTTTAACTGGTTTAGAATCTTTATCCTTAAACTCTAAAATTTTACATTTAAAACCAATAGCAGTTAATTTTTTAGCTAAGAACTTCATCACACCCGCATCAATAGGTGTAACACTTGGAAATTTTATTAGCTCTTTTGCTAATGTGATTTCATTGTAAGTGGGCATTTAGTTTCTTAATAGATCATTAATAGAGGTCTTTGATCTAGTTTTTTCATCTACTTGTTTGATAATTACGGCACAATATAAAGATGGCCCTTTACCATCATTATTTGGTAAACTACCAGGAACTATTACTGAGTAAGGAGGAATTTTCCCATGTATTACTTCACCTGTTTCTCTATAAACAATTTTAGTTGATTGACCAATAAATACACCCATAGATAAAACTGATCCTTCACCTACAATCACTCCTTCAACAATTTCAGAACGAGCACCAATAAAACAATTATCTTCAACAATTGTAGGATTTGCTTGCATTGGTTCTAATACTCCACCAATTCCAGCACCTCCCGAAATATGACAATTCTTTCCTATTTGAGCACAAGAACCAACAGATGCCCAAGTATCAACCATAGTTCCTTCATCTACATAAGCCCCAATATTTACAAATGAAGGCATTAAGACAACATTTTTTGCAATAAAAGATCCGTGCCTTACAACTCCATTAGGAACCATTCTAAAGCCTGCTTTTTTATGTTCTTCTCTTCCCCAGCCAGCAGTTTTTCCTCTAACTTTGTCCCACCACGTAGCGTAAGGTCCTGCAAGAGTTTGCATTTCATTAGTTTTAAAACTTAAAAGTATTGCTTTTTTAATCCATTGATGAACTACCCACTCATTATCTTTTTTTTCAGCTACTCGTAAAGTACCCTTATCAACAAGCTCAATTGTCTCTTTAATAGCATCTAGTATTGATTGGTCAGATTGACCATTAATTGAATCTCTATTGTCCCAAGCTGTATTAATAATGTTTTCAAATTCTTTCATAGTTTAGTTTTTTTTTAATAGGTTAGTTTTATTGTGCTTTTAATATATTAATTTCTTGAAGAAAAGAAGGCAAGCTCTTAATCTTATAATCAATATAGGGTTTATCAGCATCTTTTTTTGCAAATGTCTCATCATTTTCAAGCCAACAAGTTTTCATTCCCAGGTATTTAGCTTGTTCTAAATTATGTGCAATATCTTCGATTAATATTGATTTTGTTGGGTCTAAATCAAATTTTTTTACTATTTTTTTGTAAGGTTCAAGGTGAGGTTTTGGAATAAAATCAGCATCAACAATATCAAATGCTCCATCAAACAAACCATCTATACCAAGTTGTTTGGTTACATTTTCAACATGCGCATGAGAACCATTTGTAAATATATATTTTTTTTCTTCAATTTTAATTAGCTCGTCTCTTAATATTTTATCTTTGGGAAGCCAGCTGATATCAATATCGTGAACAAATTCAAGAAACTCATGTGGGTCAATTTTATCATGATTCATTAATCCTGATAGTGTTGTTCCATATTCATAGAAATATTTTTTTTGAATCTCTCTTGCTTTAATTAAATCCACATCGAATTTTTTTGAAATGAAAGAAGACATCTTTTTATCAACCTCTGAAAAAACTTTTGTTTGACCACTATAAAGAGTGTTATCAAGATCAAATAACCAGTATTTAGTATCAATTAAATTTTTCATTCTCTAATTAAAGTTCCCGAGCCTTTATCTGATAATAGCTCAAACAGAATTGAGTGATTTTTTCTTCCATCAATTATTACCACTCCTTTAACTCCATTACTCGCAACAGCTAGACAATTATTAACTTTAGGAATCATGCCGCCAAATATAACCTCTTGATCAATTAATTCTTTTGCCTTTTTTGAGTTGATTTCAGGGATTAGTTTTTTATCATTATCTAACACGCCCTCTACATCGCTAATAATCATTAATCTTCTAGCTTTTAACTCAATTGCAATCGAGCCCGCAGCAGTGTCAGCATTAATGTTAAAAGCTTGATTGTCTTTATCTAATCCTAAGGGAGCAACCACTGGTACTTCGTTTGATTTTACGGTTTCGTTTAAGAAATCTTTGTTAATTTTAGTAGGAGTTCCCACAAAACCAAGGTCTTTATTTTCTTGAATGACGGTAATTATATTATTTTCTTTTGTGGTAATTCTTTTTGCCTTGCAGGATAGTTTATTTAAAGCCTCAACAATCTCCTTGTTAAATTGGATTAATACATCTTCTACTATATTGATGGTATCTTTATCAGTAACTCTTAGACCGTTAATAAAATTACTTTCAATATTAACTTCTGAAAGCTTACTGTTAATTCTTTTTCCACCCCCGTGAACAATTACTGGATTAAAGCCAAGCTTATTT
>JABMNQ010000037.1 GCA_013204495.1 Candidatus Pelagibacter sp. | reverse complement strand
GTTCCGAGAAGTTTTGTTTTTGAATATATTGAATATTTAGAAATGGAGCGGAATTTAAACAAAATAAAGATATATTTATAATCTACTTGTTGCGACTCGCTTTCGTAGATCAGATTCTTTTTTAATTAATCAGGTTCTAAAATAAAAGTTTGATTTTCAATTAATTAATAATATATTTAGGAGCTAGTATGAAATCAAATGGTCTAGGAACTATAGTAGTGAATGAAGAGATAGGTGTACAGAGTTATTATTCAAATATATTTTATACTAAAAATCAAGTTTTTGGTAAGATAAAAGCTGCTTGGGAAAAAATTGAAGTATTAAATAAAGAGCTTGAAAAAACTACAAATAGTTCATTGAAATCGACTTTGATACGAGTAAAAAATGATTTATGTATAGAGTTTAATCAATATTGTATTGATAGACAGAATGATATTATGAGAGAACTTGCACATAGTGGATATGATAAAGCTAATGGAGGATCCGTATCCTCGAAACAATTAGCGCAATGGAGCAATACATTTATTTCTGAAGTAAAAGATAAAAACAAAAAACTTTGGGAAGAGCTTAACCAAAATTATCATGAATACGGTATTGAAAGGATGAAGTTTTGGAATACTCTTCATGAAGAAGAATTAAAAGATAGAACTGACAGACAATTAATTGAACAATATTATGGACATTTCAGAAATCAAAACACAAATGAAATGTTAGTTAAAATTAAGGATATTTATACAGATCTCAAAGATACAATAAACAAAAAATTATTTGATAAAAATATTGATGAAGAATTTATAGACCAAACTTGGATATCTGTTGAGAAAAAATATGAACAACATTTAAAAAAATGTGAAAACCAATATAAAACAATACAAAATCTACAATTAAAAATAATTAATAATAAAGATTTTAATGATGCACAATCCCTTGAATTGGAATTAAATCAACAATATAATATTGGTCTTGAATATTTAAAATTTACTACTAATCAAATTATTAATCGATTTATAAGTGAAGGAGTTAGAATATCTGGGCAACCACCATTAGAAGAAGTTGAAACAAAGTCAGTAATTGATAATCTTAAAGATGAATTAAAAGAAAAAATAGATCAAAAGTTTGTTGAACAAGGTATAGAAGAGCAGTTTAAAGCTATAACTTTACAATTATGCAAAGAGCAATATGAAGATCATTTAAAGAAAGGTGATAATATTGACAAAACAATAAAACAACTGGAGCAAGGATTAGCCTTGTGTGATAATTTACTTTTTAATGAATACCAATCTTTTTACTATTCTTTAAAACATCAACAAAAAGCAATTGATGATTGGAAAAATGAATCTGTTAATTTAATTAATGATATTAGCAAACAGGCTAGTATATTTGTTCACGATCAAAATGCTAATGATTTACAATATGAAATGAATCAAAAGATTGAAAATCTTGAAGTTGAGAATAAAAACTTATCTGAAAAATTAGATATATTATTCTCTGCTAATCAAGAACAAAAAGAAACGATAAAAGATCATAAAGAAACCATAAAAGATTTGCGCTTAGATAAGGAGGATTATAAAGAAAAAATAGCATATTTAAGTAAAGATAAAGAAGAGCTAATTAAAGATAAGGAAGAATTAAAAAATAATAATTACAAATTAGAAGAAAAAGTTTGTAAATTAGAAGAAAAAATTGATACAAAAGATAAAAGTTTAAATTTATTCGAAAAAATATTAGAAACTTTCCAACTATCTTCAGATGACATTGAAAAACAAAAACAAAAATTTGAAAAAGCTAAAAACGATGAAAAACTCAAAGGTGAGTTAAAAAGTGATATTAGAATGATTAAAATAGGAGTAAAAGAAAATTTGGATGACGAAAAAATAAAACCTTTTATTAAAAAAATTACTAACGAAGAACTATTTCAAGAAATTAAAGATAAGATATTGTCTAATCCTATTAATCTTGACGATAGTGGATATGAAAGTGAGGTTGCAGTAGGAATAATGGGTGATGATTTTGAGTAAAAGATTGTTTTTATATGATAGATGCAGATGCAGTTTTAATAATGTTAAGACCAGCATCTGCAACTTTTGCTCCAACTTGTAATGTAGAAACTGCAGCTAATATAGTCTTTAAGGCCGCAGCAAAGGTACTAGCCGCTTCAACTAAATCAGTATCTAGGTAACCCCCAGACGCATCCTTAGTCACGCCTATTGTAGAATTTAGGACATTTGCAGATCTGTCTAAATTATAACATTGACCTTGAATTTTTGCTCGAGCCGAATACACTAAATTAAGTGCATTTGTTATTACTTCTTGAGCAACTTTAGCAC
>JABMNQ010000036.1 GCA_013204495.1 Candidatus Pelagibacter sp. | reverse complement strand
TTTATGTAACTCACGATCAAACAGAGGCACTAACAATGTCTAGTCGTATTGCAGTATTTAATGATGGTAAAGTTCAGCAACTTTCAAGTCCAGACGAACTATATGAAAGACCTGTTAATTCGTTTGTAGCAGAATTCATTGGAGAAAATAATACATTTGGTGGAACAGTTAGTGATATTGCTGGTGATACTTGTAAAGTTAAATTAACTGATGGGACCGAAATTTTAGCAAATCTGATTTCTGTTAAAGCTAAAGGGGAAAAAACAACTGTATCATTAAGACCTGAAAGAGCTTTAATTAATCCAAAAGATAAAATGGATAATAATTATAAAGGTAAAATTAAAGAAGTTATTTATCATGGTGATCATACGAGAGTTAGAATAAACTTATTAGGAAATGATCAATTTATTCTAAAAATTCCTAACAGCACATCCAATTTAGATATTAAATTAGGTAACGATATTAACATTGGATGGAATATTAAAGACAGCAGAGCGCTAGACCCAAAATAATAAAAAATACTATAATTTACACTTTTAAGCTTCATTAAAGCAAAAACTAGAGTTGACTTTTTACCCAGCATTTGTTGTACTCATCTTTTAAAAATAAACGTTTAAACGGAGGATAAATGAAAAAAATAAGTAAACTATTACTAGCTCTTTCTTTTGTACTTTCTATTACTACTTCAGCATTTGCAGTTACTGTAGTCTCTTGGGGTGGAGCTTACACGGAAAGTCAAAAATTAGGGTATGGTGATCCTACTGCTAAAAAACTTGGAATACCTGTTAATTGGGTAGACTACACTGGTGGATTATCAGAGATCAACGCACAAAAAGAAGCTGGAAAAATCACTTGGGACATTATTGATGTGTACGCAAAAGACACTATCATTGGATGTGACGAAGGAATTTTTGTTGAATTCGATTTTGACAAAGACTTCTCACCTGCTCCAGATGGAACAAAAGCTTCAGATGACTTCTTTACAAGCATGCCTTCTAAATGTGCTGTAGGAAACATTTTATATTCTTGGAATTACGCTTACAATAATAACAATGTAAAAGGAACTCCAAATACTATAAAAGACTTTTTTGACACTAAAAAGTTTCCTGGAAAAAGATCTATCTACAAAGATGCAATGTCTAACATAGAATTTGCATTAGCAGCTGATGGAATAAAACCAGGTAAAGGTGGTGAAAAGGTTTATAACAAACTTTTAGATGACGGTGGAGTTGACAGAGCAATAGCTAAAATCAAAGCACTTTGTGAAGATCCAAATGGCGGATGTGTATTTTGGAATGCTGGAGCTCAACCACCAGAATTATTAGCTAATGGTGAAGTTATCATGGCTACTGGTTGGAATGGTAGATTCTTTAACGCACAAATGGAAGGTACTCCAATTACGCAAGTATGGGATGGACAAATTCTTGACTATGAGTATTTTGCTCTAGTTAAAGGTGGACCTAATCAAGCAGACGCTATGAAAGTACTTAGAGAAATGACAAGTACTGAAGGTTTAGCTGGAAGCGCTAAGTATATTGCTTACGCACCTTGGAGAAAGTCTTCAATAGCTATTATAGATGCTGGAGAGCCTTGGTTTAAAGATGGCAAGACAAGCATGGTACAACACATGCCTACAGCACCTGCTAACACTAAATCATACATTCTTATGAACCCTGATTTCTGGGCAGATAACCAAGATGAAATCGGTGAAAAATGGGAAGCTATGAAAGCTGGACTATAATTTAGTTTTATAGATCAAGTTTTTATTATATTATTAGGGCGGTTAAAAATAACCGCCCTTTTTTTTTGAATTATGAGTACAGAACAAATTTTATCATCAGACGGTATACCTCTAGAAACCAGCCTAAAGAAGGCTGAAAGAAAAAATAAGATTAAAGCAATGATGCTTGTGGCACCTTTGTTTTTATTTATTTTGATTACTTATCTAATGCCTATTGGTGACATGTTATTTAGAAGTGTTGATGACCGTATGATCACAAAAATGCTTCCAAAAACTTTTATTGCCTTAGAAAAATGGGATGGTAAAGAGTTGCCAGACGAAGCTACATATGAGGCTTTTTATAATGACTTCTATCCGTTAGCGATAGCAAAAGAATCGGGAAAATTATATCAAAGATTAAATTATGAAAAATCTGGGTTTAGTAGTGGATTAAAAAAAACAAATAGAAAAATTCAAACATTTGAAAAGAACAATTATAAAGAGCAATTTATGGCAACCCATGAGATTTGGAACGAGGTTGAATATTGGACTGCATTAAAAAATACTGCTCCAAATTGGTCTTATGCTAAATACTTAAAAGGTGTTGATTTAA
>JABMNQ010000035.1 GCA_013204495.1 Candidatus Pelagibacter sp. | reverse complement strand
TCGAATTAAAATTTCTAAATTTCTTTACACTTAAAAATTTAAACAATAAAAAAATATATTTTTTATTACCAAAAAAACAATTATGTACAGCAGTCAGTACTAAAACACAAATACAAATTTAACTTTGTGAACAGTATGCAAAATAGGATTTTACACAACGGGTGTGCGAAAAATTAAGCAGTTACCAAAAAGTGTACGAAAAAATGACTTGTTTTGATGATTTTATAAAACATCTAATCCATACACAAGGTGTGCACTAAAAGTGTACGGCAAAAAACAGTGGTTTTTCTGCGTGAAACGTAGGTTTTTAAGTTGTGTAAATTGTTAAAAGGGAATTGCTCTACCAACTGAGCTAAGGGCCCACATACAATTCAAAATAGTTAAGATTGTGTTTTTTTTTATTTAATTTTAAAAAAAAACTTTTGGTGAAGTCTTCTCTAAAATTTTTAAATTTCTTTACACTTAAAAATCTAAACAATAAAAAAATATCTAAACATAAATAAATTTTATTACCAAAAAACAATTATTTATTCGATAACTTAGTAAATTGCAAATATTTAAATTACAACCTATCAATGTATTCATCGTGGAATTTAGCAAAAGTTCCTTTTTTGATATTATCTCTTATTGTTGACATTAATTCCTGATAAAAGTTAATATTATGAAGCGTTAAAAGTGTTGAACCCAATATCTCATTTGTATTAAATAAATGGTTTAAATAATTTTTTGAATATTTATTTAGGCTTAAATTAGAACAATTTATATCTAAAGGCTCATTATCACTTTTAAATTTATTATTCTTAATATTTAAACGCCCATTCCAAGTGAAAGCCAAACCAGTTCTGCCAGATCTTGTCGGCAATACGCAATCAAACATATCAATGCCTCTTTTTACAGCACCGAGTATATCGGCTGGTGTACCAACACCCATTAAATATCTAGGTTTATTTTCTGGCATGGTATTTTTAATATCATCTAAAACATCAAACATTTCTTTTTGTGTCTCACCTACCGCAAGTCCTCCTATAGCATAACCGTCAAAATCAATTTTCGTTAATTCGTTCAATGATTTTAATCTTAGATCTTTAAATACACCGCCTTGAACTATGCCGAATAATGCTTTGTGTGGATTCGATCCAAATGCAACCTTTGATCTTTCTGCCCAATAAATTGAAAGATCCATTGATTTGCTTATAACGTTATAATCTGTAGTCTTTTTTGGACATTCGTCCATAATCATAACAATATCAGAATCTAAGCCTTTTTGAATGCGTATACTTTCTTCAGGACTTAAAATAAACTTTTTCCCATCAACATGTGAATTAAAAATTGCTCCTTTCTCTCTATCAACTTTATTTAATTTAGATAAGGACATAACTTGAAATCCCCCTGAATCAGTAAGTATAGGAAGTTTACAATTCATAAATTTATGAAGACCACCAGCGGCAATAATTCGTTCAACACCTGGTCTAATCATTAAATGGTATGTGTTAGAAAGAATAATTTCTGAACCAGTTTTTATGACATCATCAATCGAGCAAGCTTTAACTGTTGCTTGGGTTCCAACAGGCATAAAAGCTGGTGTTTGAATATCACCTCTATGCGTTTCTATTAAACCAGTTCTTGCAAAATTATCTGTTTCAAGGACATTAAAATTAAATTTTTTTAATGCCATTTATGAGGTTTATTATTATTTAAAACTAATTATCTTGTCTGGATTGGAAACCGAGCCATTGTTATTTTCATCACCTTTTTTAATTTTATCAACAAATTCCATGCCTTCAATAACTTTTCCAAAAACAGTATATTGTCTATCCAAAAATGAAGCTTCTTTAAAACATATGAAAAATTGACTATTCGCACTATTCGGATCTTGAGATCTTGCCATAGACAAAGTTCCTCTTTCGTGAGGTAAATCACTAAATTCTTCTTTAAGATCTGGAAGTTCCGATCCACCCATACCAGCGCTTTTTAAATTAAAGTCATCGCTAGTTGAATTACCAAACTTTACATCACCTGTTTGAGCCATAAATCCATCAATTACTCTATGAAAAACTACACCATCATACTTACCTTCTTTCGCAAGTTGTTTAATTCTTTTTACATGATTTGGGGCTATATCCTCAAAAAGTTCTATTTTTAGATCCCCATTTTTAAGTTTTAAAATCATTATATTTTCCTCTGCAGTTACATTGTTGGTTAGTATAAAAAATAAAATTAAAAATCTTATTAATAATTTATTCATATTTTTCTTTTAAAGACTTTATTGTACTTTTTGTAGTAAATTTTTTAATATCTCCTTTTAATTTTGCAATTTCTTTTACAAATCTAGATGAAATAATTTGATTTTCGACATCTGACATTAAAAAAATAGTTTCTATATTATTGTTTAGTTTTCTATTCATTCCAGCCAATTGAAACTCATACTCAAAATCTGAAACGGCTCTTAAACCTCTTAGAATGATATTAGATTTATACTTTTTGCAAAGATCTGTTGTTAATGATTGAAAAGAAATTATTTTAATTTTTTTTTTATCTAGTTTAACATCATAAAAAAGTGCTTTTTTTATTATAGATATTCTTTCATTAGAATTAAATAAATAATTTTTATTCGCACCATCTGATGT
>JABMNQ010000034.1 GCA_013204495.1 Candidatus Pelagibacter sp. | reverse complement strand
TTGGTGCGTTATGTTTTAAAAAAAAAAAAAATAAATTTAAAAAGTAATAAATTTTTAAAAAAAGAATTATTAAAACCAACTAAAATCTACGTAAAAGAAGTTTTAAGTCTAATAAAGAGTAATCTTTTAAATTCATGTGCCAATATTACTGGTGGCGGTCTGGAGGATAATATTAAAAGAGTAATCCCAAATGGTCTTGTAGCTGATATTGATTTAAATAAAATTAAAACTAAAAAAATTTTTAAATGGCTAAAACAAAATAACATTGGAGACAAAGAAATGTTAAAAACATTTAATTGTGGTGTTGGTTTTTGTCTAATAATTAACCCTAAAAATTTAAATAAAATTAATAAATTTTTTACTAAAGAATTTAAACCATATGTTATTGGGAAAATAACCACTGGTAATAATAAAGTTAAACTTAATGGAAAAATTGACTGGTCTTAATAGAGTAAAAACTGCAGTTTTTATTTCAGGTACAGGTAGTAATTTAAAAAATTTAATTAAATTTTCAAAATTAAAAAAAAGTCCCATCTCTATAAATTTAATTATTTCAAATACCAACAAAGCAAGAGGATTACATTATGTAGATCTATTTCATATTAAAAAAAAAATATTAAATTTTAAAAATATTAAAGTTACAGAAAAAAAATTATTAACTTTATTGATGAAGAATAAAGTTGAACTAATTTGCTTGGCAGGGTTTATGAAGATTTTATCAAAAGATTTTATCAAAAGATTTAATGGTAAAATAATTAATATTCACCCATCTCTTCTTCCTAAATATAAAGGACTAAATACACATAATAGGGCTATTCAAAATAGAGATAAGTTTTCAGGTTGCACTGTTCATTATGTTACGGAAAAACTTGATTCAGGAAAAATAATAATGCAAAGAAAAGTTAAAATTACAAAAAAAGATACCCCCACAACCCTAGCAAAGAAAATTCTTAAACAAGAGCACAGACTTTACCCTGAGGCGATTTTAAAAATTTTTAATTAGTCTTTAAAAAAGAAATCAATCTCTATTTTGGCATTTTCAACACTGTCTGAACCATGAACGGAATTTTTGTCGATGGAAATTCCATATTTTTTTCTTATAGTTCCGTCTTCAGCATCTTTTGGATTTGTAGCACCCATTAACTTTCTATTTCCCAATACTGCATTTTCTTTTTCTAGCACCATCACAACTATTGGTCCAGATGAAAGATAGGTACATAAATCATTATAAAATGGCTTAGTTTCATGAACTTTATAAAACTGCTCAGCTTCATTTTTTGCTATTTGAATTTTTTTATCTTTTATAATTTTGAAACCTTTGTGTTTAAACATTTCTTTAATTTCATTGTCTAAATTTCTCTCTACTGCGTCCGGTTTAATAATTGATAATGCTTGCTCTATGCTACTCATAATATTCCTCTATTAGCTGATTTAATAACCTTACTCCGTAACCAGTTGCCCCACCTGAATTTAAAGCACCACCATATTTTGAAAAGGCCATTCCAGCAATATCTAGGTGGGCCCACGGTGTTTTGTTTAGAATAAATCTTTGTAAAAATTGCGCAGCTGTTATTGATCCCGCTCCGCCAACATAGTTTATATTTTGCATGTCGGCATTTTTTGAATCTATAAGTTTATCAAAATTTTTATGTAGAGGCATTCTCCATAATTTTTCATCAACTTTCTCACCTACATCCAATAATTGTTTTGATAATTTATCATCATTTGAAAACAATCCAGCGTATTCAGAACCTAATGAGACTATTATAGCTCCTGTTAAAGTTGCTAAATCAACCATAAATTTAGGTTTAAATTTTTTCTCTGTAAAAGTTAGAGCATCAGCTAAAACCAATCTACCTTCAGCGTCTGTATTTAATACTTCTATTGTTTTACCACTATAAGATTTGACAATATCTCCCGGTCTTTGTGCATTTCCTCCTGGCATATTTTCTACAAGTCCCACAACACCAACGGCGTTTATTTTTGCTTTTCTTAATGCTAAATTTTTCATTAAACCTACTACTGTAGCTGACCCAGCCATATCATAAGTCATGTCTTCCATAAATTTTGCCGGTTTTAGTGAAATACCACCAGTATCAAAACAAACCCCCTTACCAACAAATGCCAAGGGCTTAGAATTATTCTTTAAACCATTCCATTCCATTGTCACTAGATATGAGCCCCTTATACTGCCCTGCCCAACACCAAGTAATGCGTTCATACCTAATTTTTTTAATTTTTTCTCATCATAGATATTTATTTTCAAGCCATCTTTTTTAAGTTTGCTTATTCTTTTTGCATACTCGTCTGGATGTAAAATATTTCCAGGTTCCGAAACAAGATCTCTTGCAAAAAAAGTTCCTTCTTCTAAAGCTTTAAATCTTATTTGATTTTGAGCAGATATTTTATTCTTTTTTCCAATAACATTTATGGAAATGAGACCTTTGTCTTTTTTTGACTTGTAAATATTAAATTCATAAGATTTTAGCTTTAATCCATGTAGAAAATGTGCTGCAAAATTTTCTATTTTACTATTTATGCTGTCTATGTTTATGAAATAATCATTCTTTTTATCATAATTAACATGGTCATGAAATTGAGCACCTAAACTTTCTATATCAGAAGCTTTCAAATCTTTCTTGATGGACACCAAAAATATTGTTTTTTTCGAATTAATTTCAAAAAATAGTAAT
>JABMNQ010000033.1 GCA_013204495.1 Candidatus Pelagibacter sp. | reverse complement strand
TAAACATGGATGAGTAGCCAGCAGATGATAAACGCCATGCATTTTCTGAGATAATAAATTTTTCATCCAAACTTAAATTGCCTTTTTTAATCAAGTCAAATGCTACGATTGCAGTCATTATTTTCGTCATTGAGGCTGGATATATTGAATTATCAGGTTCTTTTTCAAATAATATTTCACCTGATAAATAGTCTTGCAATATGACGCTTCTTGCTTTTATGTCAAATGCGGCATTTGAGTTAAAAGTTAATAATAAAGTGAATAATATTGTTAAAGATTTTATCTTAATCATTTTTTATAATTTCAATGTTTTCGAATTCTAATATGTTTATATCATTAAAGGATTTTTGTAGAGCATTAATGTTGCTAAAAGGACCCAGATATACTCTATATTTATTTTCTCTAATCTTTTTAATTTTAGCACCTTTGGCAATAGTTTCATTGTTGATTCTATTGATTAATAGTAATGCTGTATCATTAAAATAAAAATCAGCTATTTTTATATCATAAGAAAATTTTTTATTAATTTTATTTTTTGTATTTGATTGTGTTTGATTAAGATCACTAATACTAATGCTACTAACAGGTGCTTTGATTGCTACCATTTTTTCTTCTTCAAATATTTTTGCTTTTTTAGCAACAAAAAAAGAATCTTCTAAAATCTCTAAAACTTCTATATAGGGTTCATTTTTATTTAAATCAATTGCATCAGCGATTCTGATTGATAATACAGCGCTATTAAATAAAGGATAATCTGCATCATTTCCAACTGTAGCTATAATTGATTTGTTATTAATGATATTAGTAATTTTAACTTTTATATTCTTTTTTAAATTTTTTTGAAAAACAATAAGACTGTGTTCGTCAATTTTCTTTGATATAATTTTTTTTTCATAAAGATCATTATTATAAATAAGTGCAAAACCTTTATTTATAAATGGATCATCTAAAAATAGAGGTGGTTTATTCTTTGTCAAGTTTTCTATAGTACAATTTTGAAGTAGTATGAAATAAAATAAAAATAATAATTTTTTATAAAACATTTTCAAATTCTTTTTTTAAAGTACAAACGGCCAAACCAAATCGTAAAGATCTATTCCATTGTAGTATTTTCTCATAATTTTCAAAAACAACATACGCAGGTTCTAAATTTTGAGAGTCAGGTACAATATCCTTGTCTGGTGTAATAATCGAAGCAATTAAATTATCGTCAATATTTTTAAAATTTGTATCTTTAATTAAATATTTTTTTAATATTTTGAACTGATTTTTATTATGAAGTTTTTTGGCAGAAGTGTTTAGTAGTTTTTTCGGTATATTTTCACTTAATTCAACTTTTATAAAACACGGTTGGTTTTTTATCCAACCTATCCTATTTATATAGTTTGCTGCTGATGCAAAGGAATCTGCAGTTGATTTTAAATCAATAATATCATTTTGGTCATAATCTATAGCATAGCGCTCAATTGTGGAGGGCATAAATTGAAAATATCCAAAGGCACCAGCCCATGATCCGTATAAAACATCATGGCTAATCTTTTTCTCTTCTATTAATTTAAGAATTATAATCAATTCTTTCGTAAAAAAATCAGATCTTCTCTTATCAAAGCTTAAGGTTGCAAGAGAAGATAATATATCCATTTTGCCAACGTAGGTTCCAAAGTTAGTTTCAATTCCCATTAAAGCTAGAAGTAATTCTTTTTCTACCGAAAACTCATTATCTATAAGATTAATAAAATCTTTATTTAGTTCATATATTTCAAGACCCTTATTAACTTTTTGATTTGATGTTCTTTTTGATACGTATGTTTTAGTGTCCTCATAAAACTCAGGTTGAAAACGATCGTACTCAATAACCTTGGGTAGAAAAACAACATCTGACATTGCTAGATTATAGGTTTTTTCTGAAATACCTTTATCTAAAGCGTAAATCTTAAAATTGTTTAACCACTCACTAAATAATTTTTCATTTGCACTTAATGTTCCGTTATAAAGAAGAAAAAATATTACTGTGAAATATTTAATTGTTTTCATACAAATCTTTTAAATAAATAATTACAGCAATCCATATCAAAATGAAACTTAATGATTTATCAAAAGAAAAAGCTTCATTGTAGTAAAAAAAACCAAGTAAAAACTGAAAAGTTGGAGTTATATAAAAAATCATTCCTGTAGCTCCAAGACCGGATAATTCAACACCTTTTACATATAAGAAAAGTGGTATAACCGTCATAGGACCCGCTAACATAAGTAAAAACATTAAAGACACGTTGTTAAAATTAAAATAGTTTAAGCCATTTTTATAAAGTAAAAAAAAACCAAATAAAGCAAATGGCAAAATAAATAAGCTTTCTATTAACAGGCCGATATCCGTATCAACATTAACTTTCTTCCTTAATAAATTATAGAAACTCCAACTTAAGGCAACAATAATTCCAACCCATGGTATTGAATTAAAACTTTTAAATAATAAAAATAATATAGAAATTAAAACAAGAATTATTGAAAGTCCTCTCCTTCTGTTGATTTTTTCACCATAAAAAATATATCCAAAAAAGACACTTAAAATTGGCATGAT
>JABMNQ010000032.1 GCA_013204495.1 Candidatus Pelagibacter sp. | reverse complement strand
ATCATATTCATCAAATTTGATCTTAAACTAATGTTTTTCAGCTACACTATTTAAAATTTTAATACCCTCAGGTACAACTTCTTTACCAATTCCGTCACCAGCAATGCAGGCTATTTTATATTCTTTCATGGAAATTTTTTACATTATAAATATAAATTATAAACAAAAATATAAGTGTTTTTTAAAATAAAATCATCTAAGCATACTGCCCAGCAACAAATCCTGACGACCATGCCCACTGAAAATTATAACCACCTAAATGACCAGTAACATCAACCACCTCTCCTATAAAAAATAATCCAGGATGTTTTTTAACCATCATTGTTTTAGAGGAGAGCTCATTAGTGTTTACTCCACCCAATGTAACTTCGGCAGTTCTATACCCTTCTGATCCAGTAGGATTAATCACCCATGTGTTTATAGAGTCGCTTAATTGTTTTAATTTTTTACTCGATAGCTCACGTATATTACCACTCACCTCATTTTCTTTACATATTATTTGAGCAAGACGTTTTGGAAGAATTTCTGAAATTATTAAACATATATCTTGTTTTGGGTTTAATTTTTTTTTCTCTTCTAAAGATTTAAATATATTGAATTTAGGAGTTAGGTTTATATTTATATTGTCTCCCAGTTTCCAATAAGATGAAATTTGTAATATTGAAGGTCCACTCAAGCCTCTATGAGTAAACAACATACCTTCTTCAAAAAATGTTTTTTTAAATGAAACTACTGCCTCTACCGATAGCCCTGTAAGCTCTTTGCATATACCAAGTATTTTTTCACTAAATGTTAAAGGAACTAAGGCTGGTAATGTCTCAATAATATCTAAATTAAATTTTTTAGCCACCTCATATCCAAAATTACTAGCACCAATTTTAGGTATAGATAAACCACCTGTCGCAATAATTAATGAATCTGAATAATATTGATTTGAGTTAGTAGTAATAAAATACTGTTCTTCTTTTTTATCAATATCTGTAATCATTATTTCTTTTTTTAATACAACATTTGCATTTTCACATTCTAATAAAAGCAAATCTACAATCTGTTGGGCGCTCTCATCACAAAATAGCTGTCCTAGTTTCTTTTCATGAAATTTTATATTATGTTTTTTAATTAAATTGATAAAATCATTTTGCGTATATTGGTTTAAAGCAGATATTACGAACTTTGGATTTTGTGAAATAAACTTATTTGCTTCTGTGTGAATGTTTGTAAAATTACATCTGCCACCACCTGATATTCTAATTTTTTCACCTATTTTTTTTGAGTGATCTACTAAAAGTACTTTTCTACCTCTTTTTCCAGCTTCAATGGCACTCATCATTCCAGCCGCACCAGCTCCAACTATAATTACATCGTATTTTTCTATAATCATTATTACAGAATTAGTAATGAGGAGGTTTTTTATCATCCTTAATGACATTAGATTCAACACCACTGTCTAATTCATTAATTCTTTTATTAAAGTTTGAAATTTCTTGTTTTAAAATCTTAATTTCTTTTTGCTGAGAGTAAAGTTCTTCACTCATTTGCGATATTTCATGCTGAAGAAAGCTGATCTGTTCTTCTAACTTTTTAACTAAATTTTCCATATAATGTTAATTTAAGAGACTTTTGAAATAAAACAAGAATTGGATTATTTTGAATAAAAACAACTCAAATAAACTCTTAAACTTAAAATTAATTTAAATTCAATGGTCGATTATATTAGCTTTTGTTACGTTAACGCTAATGGAGATTGCCCTAATTAAAAAATACATTAATATATAAAATATTAGAAAAAATTATGCCTTCATTTGATGTAATAAGTAAAATTAATTATCCAGAATTTGATAATGCTCTTGCCAACTGCTTAAGAGAAATTGGCAACCGATATGATTTTAAAGGACTTAATATTTCGATTGAAAGAAAAGATAAGACAATCACTACATTGGCACCCGATCAATTAAAGTTAAAACAAGTAAATGAATTATTACAAATTCATCTTATAAGAAGAAAAGTGGATCCAAGAGTATTAGCTATCAAGAATTCAGAAAACGCTGCAGGTGCAACCATCAGACAAGTTAGCGAATTAGAAGAAGGTATTAGCCAAGAAAATGCTAAAAAAATTATTACTGAAGTAAAAAAACTAAAACTTAAAATCCAAATTAAAATTCAAGGAGAAGAGTTACGAGCTGAAGGGAAAAAAAGAGATGACCTTCAAGAAGCAATATCTGCAATAGAAACTATTGATATTGGTCTCCCAATAGAATTTGTAAACTTTAGAGAATAATTTCATTTTAATGAACAAAGAAAACGCCAGCAAACTATGGGCTTTAATTCAGGAAGCTGGTGATTATTTACTGGGTCAACTTCCCAGTCACCCCAATCATCCGAAAGGGAGAAACCCCTATGCGCATGTTGCTTTGTGTGTCAAAGAGAAGTTTGAGAACTCTTATAAAGATATTCCTGATGAA
This sequence comes from Candidatus Pelagibacter sp., assembly GCA_013204495.1. Lineage (GTDB taxonomy): Bacteria > Pseudomonadota > Alphaproteobacteria > Pelagibacterales > Pelagibacteraceae > Pelagibacter. Next base: position 6 of record JABMNQ010000032.1, on the reverse strand, counting down.
AAGTTT
>JABMNQ010000031.1 GCA_013204495.1 Candidatus Pelagibacter sp. | reverse complement strand
TCAGTAGCTGGGTTAATAACATCATAAGTTTCTTTTTTTTCTGCTTGTTGCCATTTTCCGTCAATGAATTGTCCAAATTTACTATACATAAATATTTATTTTTAAGTTTACTTAATGTGGTTTTTTAAATTATAAATATAAATATATATACTAATTATACTTATTAAAAGACTAAACTTATAAATGAAAAAAATCAAACTCACTTGCGCTCACGCAGTAGTTAAATATTTAATCGCTCAAAAAATATTAATTAATGGGAAAAAAGAACCTTTATTCCCAGGTGTATTTGGAATATTTGGCCATGGAAATGTAGCTTGTTTGGGTCAAGCGTTAGAAGAAAATCAAAAAGAACTGCCAACATATAGGGGACATCATGAACAAAACATGGCTCTTACATGTATTGGATACGCTAGAGCAAAAAGAAGACAGCAAATTTTTGTAGCAACATCATCAGTGGGACCAGGGGCAACAAATATGGTTACAGCTGCAGCCGTTGCAATGAGCAACAGATTACCAATTTTATTTTTACCAGGCGATACTCACGCAAATAGAATGCCTGATCCGGTTTTACAACAAGTAGAACATTTTAATAATCCGGGAATTACTGCAAATGATGCATTTAAACCTGTAACTAGATATTTTGATAGAATCACTAGGCCAGAACAAATAATCCAATCATTTCCAGCAGCAGTTCAGACCATGTTGGATCCAGCAGATTGTGGACCAGCTTGCATAGCTTTAAGCCAGGATATTCAAGGACAAACTTTTGATTATCCAGAAGACTTTTTCAAAGAAAAAGTTCACGCAATAAAAAGACCTAGACCAGATGAATTTCAAATTAAAGAAGCTGCAGCAAAAATTAAATCATCAAAAAATCCAATAATTATTTCTGGTGGTGGAGTTTTTTATTCTAACGCAATGGAAGAGCTAAGTAAATTTGCTATTAAACATAATATTCCAGTTACTCAAACTGTAATGGGATATTCTACAATGAAGAGAGATCATTCACACTATGCTGGACAAATAGGTGGGCTAGGTGGAAAAAATACTAATTCATTAGCCAAACAAACTGATCTTGCAATTGCAGTCGGAACTAAACTTGCAGACTTTACAACAGGCTCGTGGACTAACTTTGAAAATGAAAACTTTAAACTTGTTTCAATTAATGTTTCAAGATTTGATGCAAATAAACATTTGGCTCAAGCAGTTGTAGGGGATGCCAAGGTTTCATTGGATGAATTATCTCAAGCTTTAGGTGAGTGGAAAGCAAGTGAGGAATGGAATAAAAAATCTCAAATAGAATTAAAAGCTTGGAATGAGCAGGTTGATAAAGAGAGCGCTCCTTCAAATCAAAAAATTCCAAGTTATGCGCAGGTTATAGGTGCTGTCTATAGAAATTCTGATCCTTCAGATATTGCGGTAACAGCAGCAGGTGGACTTGTTGGAGAAGTTATACAGGTTTGGAGACCAAGAGAGTTAAATACTCACGAAACAGAGTGGGGTTTTAGTTGTATGAGTTATGAAATATCTGGTGCACTAGGAATTAAAATGGCCAACCCAGATAAAGAAGTAATTTCATTTATTGGAGATGGTTCATACTTATTAAATAATTCTGATATTTATTCTTCAGTGATCACTAAGAATAAACTTATTATAATTGTTTGTGACAATGGTGGCTTTGCAGTAATTAATAGACTTCAATTATTCAAAGGTGGAAAAGAGTTTAATAATTTACTTAAAAGTTCAAAAACGCCAGGCCTTGTAGGTGTTGATTTTGCTAAGCACGCTGCAAGTATGGGCGCTAAATCAGAAGAAGTAAGTTCAATCTCAGATTTAGAAGAAGCTTTTAAAAGAGCAAAAAAATCAGATGTGACTTATGTAATTTCAATTAAAACTCATGCTTACCAATGGTTAGAAGGTTCAGCTTTTTGGGATAGTCCAACATTAGAAATTCCAACTACAGAAGAGAATAAAGAAGCTTTAAAAATTCATAAAGAAGGAAAAAATAAGCAAAGACAAGGCGTATAATTCTTAATGAATAAAATATTTAAAGTCGGCTTAGTTGGTTGTGGACATATTTCAGAAACATATTTTAGAGCTGAAAAGTACTTTAATAATATCAAAATTATTAAATGTGCAGATATTAATCAAAATAATGCAATAAAATGTGCCAAAAAATACAAAATTAATGCATTAACTGTAAAAGATTTATTAAAAGATCATGAGATAGAAATTATTCTTAATTTAACAATTCCAAAAGCGCATTACTCTGTAGCAAAACAAGCTTTAATTAATGGTAAACATGTTTATTCAGAAAAACCATTGGCAATTAATTTTGAAGATGGAAAAAATCTTTTAAAATTAGCAAAAAAGAACAAACTTTATATTGGTAATGCACCAGACACATTTTTAGGTGGTGGTATTCAGAAATCAAAAGAATTAGTTGATAAAAAAATTATTGGAAAAATTAATTTTGGAAATGCAATTTTTGCTTTTCCTGGAGTTCAATCATATCATCCCAACCCTGAACCATGGTTTGCAAAAAAAGAAGGTGGTCCTGTAATTGATATGGGTCCTTATTACCTAACGGCATTAGTAAATTTACTGGGACCAGCAAAAAAAGTAATAGGCAGTGTTGTTAATGGAATTAAAAGACGAACCATTGGTATAGGACCAAGAAAAAATAAAACATTTAAAGTTGAGTGTCCTACCACATATTTATCTACAATTACTTTTGAGAATGGAAGTGTTATTAGGTTAACTCTTTCCTTTGATGTTATTGCTCATCAAAGAAATCACATAGAGCTATATGGTGATAAAGGTTCAATGATTGTTCCAGATCCAAATATGTTTGGTGGTTCTGTTTATGTTTGTAAAAATTTAGGAGATCCTTGGAAAGAGTATAAAACTAACAAGATGCCTTTGGGAAAAATTAACATTAGATCACAAAGCTCTAGAGCAAACGAGTCTGCAACAAACTCCAATTATAGAGGAGCTGGTTTAGCGGAAATGGCTTATTCAATAGAAAATAAAAAAATTAATAAATGTAATGGTGAACTTTCACTTCATGTTTTAGATATTATCCAATCAATAATGAAAGCTTGTACATCAGGTAAATCACAATCAATCAAAACAACTTGTGTAAAGCCCCAACCTTTTTCTTTGAAAGAAGTAAAAAAAATAATAAAGTAATTATTTAAATAACAATTTATGGAAAAATTAATCGTTATATCTGATCCTTATCCAAGAACACTTGATCTTATTTTTACAAAAGAAAAACTTAAAGAACTAAAATCTAAATATAAAGTAATAACTTCTCCAAAAAATAATAAAAAAAAATTTTATGAAAATAATATTCATAAGGCTACATTTATAATGGGTCAGCCTAATTTAGATAGGTTACTTTTATCAAAAGCAAAAAAACTTAAAGCAGTAATTAATGTTGAAAGTAATTTTATGGATAATATTGATTATGAATACTGTTTTCAAAAAGGAATACATGTAATTGCAACTTCTCCAGTATTTTCGAAACCTGTAGCTGAACTAGCCTTAGGTTTAACTCTATCTTTATTAAGAGATATTCATAATGCACATAAAGATTTTCTCAATACAACAGAAAAATATGGCTTAGAAAGTAATTTAAAATCCTCTTTATTAAGTGAAAAAAAAATTGGTCTTCTAGGTTATGGAGATTTAGCAAAAGCTTTAACACCTTTATTGGTAGCTTTTTCAAGAGATATTAACGTTTATGATCCTTGGGTTCCTAGCAAAACTATTAAAGATGATGGTTTTAATACAATCACTCTAGAGAATATGTTTAAAACTTGTGATGTAATTTATGTATTGGCAGCAATTACTAAAAATAATCAGTCTCTTATTGATAAAAAACTTCTTGGTAAATTAAAATCAAATTCTTTATTTATTTTAATGAGTAGAGCGGCTATTGTTAATTTTAAAGATTTAATAAATAGAGTTAAAAAGGGTGATATTTATGTGGCAACCGATGTATTTCCTGAAGAACCTGTTAAAAAAAATGATCCAATTAGAAAAATAAAAAATTTTTTATTTTCAGCTCATCGTGCTGGAGCGTTAAAGGATACATTTACTGAAATGGGTGAAATTGTTTTAGAAGATATGAGGTTAATTTCAAAAAATTTACCACCAAGACTGTGTAAAAGAGCAGAAAGAGAAACTGTAAGGTTAATTAGATCAAAACCTGTTGCAATTAATTAATTTTTTTTTTAAGTTGCTGCAATGCCTTATTCAAATAAAATAATTTTAGAAGCAAAGGGCGTAAGTAAGTACTTTGGAACAATCACAGCATTAGAGGATGTTAATCTGACCATTAAAGAAGGAGAGTGTTTGGGTGTTGTTGGTGATAACGGTGCTGGAAAATCTACTTTCATGAAAGTTTTATCTGGTCTTTATAAACCAAGTAAAGGAGCCCTATATTTTAATGGCAACAGAGTAGTGCTTGAGAGCCCAAGAGACTCTCAAAATTTAGGACTTGAAATGGTTTATCAAGATCTTGCTTTAGCAGGAAATTTACCAATCGGAGAAAATATTTTTCTTGGTCGTGAACCAACTAAAAAATTAGGTTTTTTAAAACTGCTTGATTATAAAAAGATTAAAGAAATGTCAGAAGCACACTTAGATAAGTTAAAAATTCATGTAAAAAGTGCAGATCAAAAAGTTGAAGAACTGTCTGGAGGTCAAAGACAAGCGATTGCAATAGCAAGAGCTACAGCATTTAACTCTAAATTGGTAATCATGGATGAGCCTACAGCAGCTTTAGCAATTAAAGAAGTTGGAAAAGTTTTAGATCTTATTAATAGTTTAAAAAAAATGGGCGTAAGTGTAATTATTATTAGTCATAGAATGGATGATATTTTTGCAGTCTGCGATAGAGTAATGGCACTTTTTCAGGGAACTAATTTTGCAGAGTCTGAATTATCAAAAACTTCTAGAGATGAAGTTATTGGTTGGATTATGGGAAAAAAATAAATTATGGAAACTAAAGAAAATAAAAAACAAAATTTTTTTTTAAAAACTATTCCTTATTTTGACAAATATGGAATATTATTATTACTTTTTTTAATGATAACTGTCCTTCACTTTTTGCAGCCTGAAGTATTTCTTTCTTGGAGAAACGTAACAAACATTTTTAAACAAATTTCTTGGCAATCAATGCTCGCACTCGGAGTGTTTATAGTAATTGTCACTGCTGGAATTGATTTGTCGGTTGGCTCTATAATGATGTTGTCTCTCATGGTTTTAGCGATAACCTCAAAAGCAGGAGCTGCTTGGTATATTGTAATTATTACCCCTATAATAATTGGTGCACTATGTGGAATGGTTAATGGATTGGGTATTACAATTCTTCGCATGCCCCATCCTTTTATTATGACATTAGGAACACTTTATATATTTAGAGGAACAGGTAATCTTATTTCGGGAGGTGTGCCAATTAGTGGATTTACTGAAGAAGTAAGATTACTTGGTAACGGAAGAATTGACTTAACTTGGTTAGGCTTAGAAGAATCTCAGTATCTTCCTGTGAGTGTAGTTTTAATTGCAGTTGTCTTCTTTTTAATGTGGGCATTTTTAAATCATACCAGAACTGGAAAATGGATTTATGCAATTGGTGGAAACCCAAATGCAGCAAGAGCAGCTGGAATAAACGTTAATAGAATTTTAGTAATTGTATATTCTTTATGTGGATTGTTAGCTGGGTTTGGTGCTTTAATTTTAGCAGGCAGAGCTGACTCAGGTTACCCTAATGCCGGTTTAAATGCAGAGCTAGATGCAATTGCTGCCTGCATTATAGGTGGAGCTAGTTTTTTTGGTGGACGTGGAACTGTACTCGGTGTTTTTGTTGGGGTAATGATAATGGGGATTTTAAGAAATGGTTTAAACTTAATGGACGTCAGTTCTTTTTGGCAACAAGTGTTGATAGGAGCAATTATTGTTATTGCTGTTTATATAGATGTCTTAAGAAAAGATCTAGGAACAAGACATTAGTAAAAAAAAGTCCCTAAATTAAAGAAAAAATAAAGTTGTTTTTTTTTTTAAAATAATATTCACTTAGTTTTTTATAAACTAATAATAATATAGAGAGAAATAATATGAATAATTTGATTAAAAGAATTGGTGTATTAATTACATCTGTTTTTCTTATTCTAAGCATAACTTCAGTAAGTTCTTTTGCTGAAAAAACTATTTTGTTTAGTATTAAAGGTCCAGGATCAGGAAACCCTTTTTGGGCTTCTGTTGAAAAAGGAGCTAAGGATGAAGCAAAAAAATTAGGTGTTAAATTGGTTCTTATAGCACCACCCCAAGAAGGTGACGTTCAAGCACAAATTAACCAAGTAGAAGATCAAATCGCAAAAGGTGTTGATGCAATAGCACTTGCACCTGGTGATCCAAATGCCTTTGGTCCAATTGTTGATGAAGCAATCAAAAGTGGAGTTCCGGTTGTATTTGTTGACACGCAAGGAATTAATAAAGGTGTAACTTTTATTGGAACAAATAATAAAAATGGTGCAGAATTAGCCGCTAAATTTATTTGTGATAAAACTGCAAAAGGTTCTGACGTTGCAATTTTAACCGGTATTGAATCTCAATCAACGGCTCTTCTTAGAAGAGATGGTGCGATTAAAGGATTTAAAGACTGTGGTTTAAACCTTGTAGCTACACAAACTGCTGAATGGGATACTGCGAAAGCAAGATCAGTTACAGAGTCTATTCTTGTAAAAAACCCCAACATCAAAGCAATCTTTGGATCTAACGACAATATGGCGTTAGGTGCGATTCAAGCTCTTAAAGATGCTGGAATGAAAGGTGTTACAGTAGTAGGTTTTGATGCAACTCCTGACGCTGCTAAAAGTATTTTAGCTGGTGACATGACTGCAACAATTGCTCAGTTCTCATATAACATGGGTGCTTACGGTGTTAAGTATGCACTTGCTTTAGCTAATGGTGAAAAAATTGATTTAAATATTGATACTGGAACTCAATTAGTTACTACAAAAAATGCTAACGACTTCAAATAGTCTTTAGACTAAATTTTAAGATTAAAGGGTGGAATTTTTATTCCACCTTTTTTTATGTAATATAATATTTTTATGTTAATTAAAATTGATCCAATATTAAGCCCAGAACTTTTATTTACTTTACGTTCAATGGGCCATGGAGATAAGCTTGTTTTAGCAGATGCAAATTTCCCAGCACACTCAATGAATGAAAATGTGGTTCGATTAGATGGTGTTAATATTAAAGATGCTGCAAAAGCAATACTTTCCGTCTTTCCATTAGATAGCTTTGTAGTTTCTCAAGGTAAAAGTGCAGTAAGCAGAATGGAAGTTGATGAACAATCTAATGAACTAACAGATGCTCATAAGGAATTTATTAAAGTGGTTAAAGAAATTTCAGGACCCAATTGGTCAGTTGGTTCAATTGAAAGACAAGATTTTTATAAAGAGGCAAAAACTGCATATACAATAGTTACAACAACAGATGCTAGACCTTTTGGTTGTTTTGTTATGACAAAAGGAGTTATTAAACCAGATGGCAATGTTTGGGTTCTTGATAAGTAATGAGCTCAATATGTATTTTTGGAGTATTTGTAGCAGATCTATGTTTTTTTGGTAAAAGCATTCCTGCTAGGGGTGAGACAATTTTAGGTAGCAAGCATATAGTAGGGCCTGGAGGTAAAGGGTCAAATCAAGCAATTGCAGCAGCAAGATTAAATGGCAAAGTAAATTTTATTACCAAATTAGGAAAAGATAGCAATGCAACTATGGCACTTGATTTATATTCACAGTCAGGTGTTAATATTGATGGTGTAATACAAGACCCTAATCTTTCAACTGGTGTAGCTGCAATCATGATTGATGAAAATGGTCATAATGCAATTAATATAGTGTCTGGTGCTGCAGGCCATTTAGAAAAAGAAGATATTAATAAAAATTTAGAAATTATAAAAAAGTCTAAAATATTTTTAACACAATTAGAAACCCCTCAAGGAACTACTATGTATGCTTTACAAAAAGCAAAGGAAGAGGGATGTATAACAATACTTAATCCTGCACCAGCAAGATCAATAAACAAAGAAGATTTTTTGTTAATAGATTTTTTTACACCTAATGAAATTGAAACAGAATTTTACCATAATAAAAAAATTGAATCTGACCAAGACATTAAAGATGCAGGGAATGAATTTTTAGACAAAGGAGTTAAAAATATTATTATAACTCTTGGTTCAAAAGGGGTTTATTTTGCAAATTCTAACGAAAGTTATTTTATAGATGCATTTAAATTAAAAAGCGATGTTGTGGATACAACAGGCGCGGGGGATGCTTTTAATGGCGCTTTAAGTGTTGCCTTGTCAAAAGATTATAGTTATAGAGATTCATTAGTTTTTGCTAACAAAGTTGGTGGTATCTCAACTACAAAACTAGGTGCAGCAAACGCTATGCCAACAATAAAAGAAGTGGAGAATTATTAATGATTTATTTAGCATCATCAAGCAGATACAAGAAAATGATATACAGAAACTGTGGAAACAGCGGTCTTAAACTGCCATTAATCAGTTTAGGTCTTTGGCATAACTTTGGAGGCAAGTCTATTAGCCCAGAATCTAAAAAAGTTTTATTTAAAGCATTTGATTTAGGAATTACTCATTTTGACTTGGCAAACAATTATGGACCACCATACGGAAGTGCAGAGACTAACTTCGGTAAAGTAATGAAGAGTGATCTAAAAAAACATAGAGATGAACTTATTATTTCATCAAAAGCTGGGTATGATATGTGGGAAGGTCCTTACGGAGAATGGGGATCTAAAAAACATATAATAGCAAGTTGTGATCAAAGTCTAAAAAAAATGAATTTAGATTATGTTGATATTTTTTATTCACATCGTTTTGATCCTAATACACCTCTTGAAGAAACCGCAGATGCTCTTGAAAATATTTATAGATCTGGAAAAGCTCAGTATATAGGTGTTTCCTCTTATTCTTCAAAAAAAACTAATCAAATGTTTGAAATTTTAAAATTACGAAATATAAAAGTTCTAATTCATCAACCATCGTATTCATTAATAAATAGATGGATTGAAAAAGATTTAACTAAAACACTTTTAAAAAAAGGAATTGGTTGCATTGCATTTTCGCCTTTAGCTCAAGGAATGCTTTCTGAAAAATATTTAAAAGGAATACCAAAAATCTCTAGAGCAAATCAAAAAATTACATCATTGGATAAAAGTTTAATTACAAAAAACAATATTAAAATGATTAATGAATTAAATTCAATTGCAAAAAAAAGAGGCCAATCTTTATCTCAAATGGCTCTTGCATGGACATTAAACAATAAAGCAGTGACGTCAGCCTTAATTGGTGTAAGAAATTTAAAGCAATTAAAGGAAAATGTAGATAGTTTAAAAAAATTAGATTTTTCTAAAAATGAATTGTCATTAATAAATAAAAAAGCAAAAGATGGTGGAATTAATTTATGGTTAGCATCTAGCTCCCATTGATTACTCTATACTTTCAAGTCTTATAAATAGTGCGCTTTATCTTTAATTCGCGCCATCACGTCTTTTGTTGCTTCTTCAGACCCATCATGAAAGGTACCCATTAGTTTATCTAAAAAACTAGTGTTACCCCCTAAATAATTACATTCAAAATATTTATGATGCACATAGTGGTTGTAATCTCCTGTTGGAAGTGATGCACCATTTTTAAAAGTCATTTTTTCATAACCTGTATGACCTGGTGTTGGTGGAAAATCAGTATTTGGTGGTAAAGGAACCATATTCGGAACCTTTATAGGAGTGTTAATTATTGGCTCTCTCGAATCAGGTATAATCGCCTTAGGTTTATCTGGTTTTTATGTTCAGTTTATATATGGAATAATGATAACTGTAGCAGTTACAATATACGCATTAATTGAGGGAAAAAAAACTTAGCTAATGTCTCTGCGTTAAAGTAAATAATATGACAGAGAAAAAAATATATATCTTCAGATTGGTATAACTCTAAATCGCATCGAAGAGATACATTTATTCATTGATATTAATTAAGATCAAAAAAAAGGAAAAAAATATTATGATTAAATTTGATTTAACTAACAGGGTAGCGATTGTAACTGGTGGAGCCCAAGGTTTTGGTTTAGCGATCACAGAAAGATTTATTGAAGCTGGAGCAAAGGTTGTGATTTTGGATATTGATGAAGACGCTGCTAAAAAAGCAACAGATAAAGTAAAATCTAAAAATCTAAGTTATCAAATTGTTGATGTGAGTAGTTTTGAAATTATTAACAAGAATTTATCTGAGGTTGAAAGTAAGCATGGAAAAATTGATATCTTTATAAATAATGCTGGTATTGCAGGAATGAATACAACAGTTGCAGAATACCCAATTGAAGAATGGAACAAGGTGATAAATTTAAATTTAAATTCAGTATTTTATTGCTGTAAAGCAGTTGTGCCATTTATGATTAAAAATGATTATGGAAGAATAGTTAATATTGCATCTATTGCTGGCAAAGAAGGCAACCCAAATGCTAGTGCTTACAGCACATCTAAAGCAGGTGTCATCGGTTTAACAAAATCTCTAGGTAAAGAATTAGCTCTTAAAAATATTGCTGTAAATTGCGTAACACCAGCTGCAGCAAAAACTAGAATTTTTGATCAAATGACTGAAGAGCATATTAATTATATGCTTTCTAAAATTCCAAGAAATAGATTTGCTAAGGTTGATGAATTAGCTTCATTAGTTACATGGCTATCAAGTGAAGAAAATTCATTTTCAACAGCTGCAGTTTTTGATTTAAGTGGTGGTAGAGCAACTTATTAGTTATGCAAATTGGATTTGATGTTGGTGCAACAAAAATAGAAAGTGTTACTTTAAAAGATAACGGTGAAGAAGTTGACAGAAGTAGAAGAGATTGTCCAAAAGACTACAACGCAATAATTAAAACAATTAAAGAAGTTGTTGCTGAGCTAGAAAAAAAACATAACCATGTATTTCCGGTAGGAGTTTGTCATCCAGGTGTTCATTCACCACAGACAGGATTAGTTAAAAATGCACCTAATTGTGTTTTGAT
>JABMNQ010000030.1 GCA_013204495.1 Candidatus Pelagibacter sp. | reverse complement strand
TCTTTCATCAGCGTGACCTTCTAATACAACATTAATATCTGAATTTTTTCGTAACCATTGAGCTTGTTTTCTTAAAGTTTCTCTTGAAGCAGTTGTAAGCACCGTTTCATTTGTTGCAAAGAAAACTCTATCCGGAACCCCTGATGCTAAATATTCAATAGAATCTGTTCCTGTATAAACATCTCCTTGCATTTGTCCAGTTGTTGTTTTTTTAGTTGCACAAGCTGTTAATATTAAGCTTGCTACTAAAATTAAAAATCCATTCTTTAAAATCTTGCTTAAGTTCATTGTTGCTCCTTAATCCTATTGTTGTAATACTTTATTTTTTTCATACTTAATTAGACCTTTCAAGTTAAAAATCAAGCCAAATTATAGTTAATTTGTCAATAATGACGACCAGGATGGGTCAGAAGCGTCTGTTTCTGTTTCAACCATTTTTTCATTATATCCCGTCAAATCTATAGACCATAATTTAGCTGAAAAACCTTCACCATTTGAGTTTGTTTTAGTCTCTCTATAAAAAATTAACACCCTTCCATTTGGAGACCATGATGGTGCTTCTTGATAAAAATTTTCTGTTAATAATCTTTCACCACTCCCGTCTGTTCTCATCACTCCAATATAAAATTGGCCCTTATGCAATTTTGTAAATGCAATCAAATCTCCTCTTGGAGACCATACTGGCGTTCCGTACAAACCATTGCCAAATGAAATTCTTTTAACATTTTTTCCATTACTCTCCATTACATAAATTTGTTGATAGCCACTTCTATCAGAATTAAAAGTAATATACTTTCCGTCTGGTGAATAAGAAGGAGAAGTGTCAATTGAGGGATGATTAGTAATTCTTTCAACAATTCTATTCTCAAGGTCCATCGTATAGATATCTGAGTTTCCATCCTTAGCAAAACTCATTATAATCTTCTTACCATCTGGAGAAAATCTTGGTGCAAATGTCATGCCTGGAAAATCCCCAACTACTTCCTGCATTCCTGTTTCAATGTCCAATAAATAAACCCTTGGTAAGTTTTTAAAATAAGAAAGATATGTAACCATTTGATTGGTTGGACTAAACCTTGGTGTTAGAACTAGTTCATTTCCAAGGGTTAAAAATTTATTATTAAAGCCATCTTGATCCATGATAGCCAATTTTTTTATTCTATTAGTTTTTGGTCCTTCTTCTGAAACATAAATTATCCTAGTATCAAAATAACCTTTTTCTCCAGTTAAACGTTCATAAACTTTATCCGTAATGATATGACCTACCCTTCTCCAGTTACTTGGAACCGTGGTAAATGCTAAAGCCATCATTTCTTTCCCAGCCAAAATATCCCACAATCTAAATTCAACTCGTAGTTTTTCATCTACAAATGTAACTTTACCAGTTACTAATGCTTGCGCTTTAATCAAATTCCAGTCTTCAAATCTTGGTTTTAAATTTGCTATATCGGGCTTTTGAAGAAATGCATTTTTGTCTAAAGGATTAAATAGACCAGATTGTCTTAAATTATTTTCAACTATCAAAGAAATTTCAGATCCAAGGTTTTCTTTTTTTAAAATCTTTTTAAAATTTTCTTTTGAACTATCATCTATTGAAAGAGGAGAAACAGCAACTGGTAGAGGACTTAGGTTTCCTCTTGTAATATCAACCTCTATTAAAGCAAACGCTTTAATTGGAAATATAATCAATAATATAAATAAATATCTAAATAACATTTTATCCTTCTAACATTTCTCGAGCATCAAAATTTAACTGTAACTCTTTCCATCTTTCATATCCAGTGCTAGGAACTCTAAGTGGCTGACAAAGTTTCACTGCCCTTAATGCACTTTCTGCTAAAACTTTATAAAATCCTTGTCCTGGTTTATTCATTCTAGCATGATCAAGAATTTCAGATTCTATAATAGTTCCATCTGGTTTTAATTGTAACTTAATTCTAACTAATAAATTCTTATTATATGGTAAGCCTAACGGAATACTCCAGCATCCAAAAATTTGGGCTTTTAAGGCATCCTCCTCACTTAGTGATAAACCCCCAAGTTTTATACTTTTATCTTGATCTTGTGTTATTTCATCGGTTTTTTTGTTTGTTTCGGCGCTCTCAACTTTAGACTTATCAATTAAAGCTGCAATATTGCTTGGGTCAAATAAATCTTTTTTTTCGAATTCTGAAACTTGCTTAATTTCAATTTCTACTTTTTCAGGATTTTGTTTATCTTCTTTGATTTTTTTAACTTTATTTATTTTTTCATCTGGCAAAGGAATTGCATCCTGTTTTTCTTTTTTAAGAGCTTTTGGAGGGGCTTGCTCTGAAACAAGCTTTTTTTCTTTTTCTTTAACTTTTTCAATTATTTTTTTTGCCTTGGGAGCAAATGGAATGTTAGTCTTATCTGTAATTTGAATTAGTTCAACTGAAATAATTGGTGGTAGGTCAATTGGTTTTCTAGCAAGAAAAGGTAAGCTCATAGCAGTAATTATTACGAGAAATATATGAAGCCCAAAAGAAATAAAAATATTTCTATTCACTTTTACTACCTCTCTTTATAGGGTTCAGAAATTAATGCTACTTTAGTAAATCCAGAACCTGATAACATTCCCATTATCTCTAAAACTCTACCATAATTTATTGATTTATCTCCCCTAACATAGATTCTTGTATCTGTTCTATTTTTAGATACAGCCAAAATTTTTGCTGTAATTTTATCATAATCAACTTTAGATTCTTGGATAAATATTTCACCTTTAGAGTTTATAGATAAAGTTAGTGGCTCTAGTTCTTCAGGTAACGAATCTGCAGAACTTTCTGGTAGATCAACCTGCACACCCACCGTTAACAATGGTGCTGTTACCATAAATATAATTAATAAAACCAACATTACATCTACAAAAGGAGTAACATTTATTTCGCTCATAGGTTCTTTGGATGAACGGTTGAGTTTAAAAGCCATTTTATATTATTGATAAAAATCTTTTAGAAAAGTTTTCTAATTTTTGTGAATATTTTTTTAAATCGTTATTAAATTTATTATACGCAACAACTGCAGGAATTGCTGCTAATAGTCCTAGTGCGGTTGCAAATAAAGCTTCAGCTATACCTGGCGCTACAATTGCTAAACTTGTATTTCTTGAAATTGCAATTGATTGAAATGAATTCATTATTCCCCAAACAGTTCCAAACAAACCAATAAATGGAGCTGTTGAGCCAACAGTTGCTAAAAATGTAAATCCCTTATCAATTTTTGACATTTGTTTTTCAATATTAACCTCTAACATGCCAGTCATTCTTTCATTCAGGTTGGATTTGTTTTTAGCTTTTAGTAAAGTTTGCATAGAATCCTTAAATAATAATGCCATAGGGTTTTCTAAATTGACTGGCAAGCTATTATAAAAGCTTTCTGCAGATTTTGACTTCCAAAAATTTTCTTCAAATTCTTCTGATTCTAGATTTATTTTTTTAAATAATTTAAATTTTTCAAAAATAATTGCCCATGAATAAATTGAGCAGGCAATAAGCATTAGTATTACCGATTTTACAATAAAATCTGCTCTTAAAAATAAGTTCCATAATGAGAAATCAGTATTTGATGCAAGACCTACAGCTTGTGATGTGATATCCGCTTCCATAATTAAGATTTCGCAGTAAAATGTGTCATGAATTTGACTTTATTAGGGTTAATTTATTGTTCTAATTTATAGGTTTCGTAATAAAAACTAGCTATCAGGATTGCATCTGCTTTGTTTGAATCTTTTTTCCTTGATAACTCTGATGAAAAGTAAGGAAATACCTCAATTGCTTTAGTTCTGCTAGCATCTTTTTCTGAATTAATAAGATTAAAATATTTTTTCCATTTAGCGGGCCTAACAAAATACATTGGTAATTGCATTGCAGAACATATTCCCTTTAAAATTCCAAATGATTGACCAAAATTAAACATGCTGGTTACTCCTTGGCCAGGCATAGCTGAAACCTGCTCGATCACTACTTTAATGTCTTCTTTTTTCGTATCTTTTATTCTTAAAGAAATTTCATAATAAATTTGAGCACCATTAACTTGTTTTTTATTTTTTTTACCTTCTGGCATATTGGGCATTTCAACAACATCTATTATTTTTCCATCTTGAAAAAAGCAAATAGAACCTGTTATACCTGGGTCAATTCCAATTATAAGCATTAATTATTTTTTAAATTTATATTTGAATAAACATTTTGAACATCATCATCATCTTCAAGTGTTTCTAGGAATTCAATTGCAGATTCTATTTTGTCTTTTTCAACATCAGTACTATTTAAAGGTACCCATTCAATTTCAGTAGAAATAAAATTTGCAATTGTTTTTTCAAGATTTTTTTTTACATTATAAATTTCATTCATAGGGCATTGTATTTCATGAAAATCTTCATGAGAAATACACTCATCAGCTCCTGACTCAATTGCTAATTCAAAAATTTGTTCATCTGATATTTCTTTTTTATCAATCTTAATAATTCCTAATTGATTAAAATTATGAGATGCAGATCCCAGGGTTCCTAAATTGCCTCCACTTTTCTGAAAGATGGTTCTAATATTAGATGCTGTTCTATTTTTATTGTCTGTTAAAGCCTCAACTATTACAGCAATTTTATCTGGTCCAAAACCTTCATATCTTAAGTTCTCAAAGTTATTTTCATTGTTAGCTGAAGATTTATCAATGGCTCTTTCAATATTATCTTTTGGCATATTGGCTGATCTTGCAGCCTGAATTGCAGACCTAAGTCTTGGATTCATCGCTGGATCTTTGTCTCCCAATTTTGCTGCAACACTAATTTCTTTGGAAAGTTTTGAAAATACTTTTGATCTTTGTTTGTCTGCTTTTCCCTTGGAATGCTTTATACTTGCCCATTTCGAATGACCCGACATAATAATTAATGAGAATTTTTTAATTCTCCTCCATATATAAAATTTTCAATACTTTTTGCTAAACCTGTTTCTATATCACAATCAACAATCACACCACACAAAGTAGCCTCGCCAATTGCAGGAAAATGCTTAGTAGATTTTTTTTTTAAAAACCTATTAATTGAGTTATCTTTATTCATTCCAATTACTGAATCATAATCTCCACACATTCCAGCATCAGTTTGATAGGCGGTGCCACCTTTAAGAACTCTAGAATCATTGGTTGGGATGTGTGTGTGTGTGCCAACAACTAAGGTGGCTTTACCATCAAAAAAATGTCCCATGGCAGCTTTTTCACTTGTAATCTCACCATGAAAATCAACTACAAGAAAATCATAGTCTTCTTTTAGTTTATATTTTTTAATGAATTTTTCAGCTTCTTTAAAAACATCCTCGCATTTTTTCATAAACACATTCCCCATTAAATTTAATACACCAACTCTCATCTCATTTTTTGCATTAAAAATTCCAAATCCTTTTCCGGGAGAGGGTTCAAACAAATTTTTTGGTCTTAATAGTCTATTTTCTTTTTCAATATGAGACATTGTTTCTTTTTGATCCCACACATGATTTCCAGTTGTAATTACATCCACACCACAATTAAAAAAATCTTTACAAATTTCTTCTGTAACTCCAACACCACCGTCAGCTGCATTTTCACCATTAACAATAACAAAATCAATTTTCTTATCTTTTATTTTTGACAGTATATTATTTAAGATCATTGAACGACCTGAAATACCAACGACATCTCCTAAAAAAAGAATTCTCATTTTATAATATTTTCATTTGTTATAATATAATCTAATTTTTGATCGTGTTTATTAATGGGAATTTTTTTTATTTCTTGAGAAGAGATAGCTAATCCTATTTTGACAATTTTTTTCTTTCTCGACAATCTTTCAATGAAACGATCATAATATCCTCCACCATATCCTAGTCTGTTTAAATTTTTATCAAATGCCACCATGGGGATGAATAAAATATCTGGATAAACTATTTTTTTTATTTCAGGCTCTGGTATCCCGTAGTTATTGATTTTTAATGGATCAGAAAATGTCCAATTGTAAAAATCCATTTGAAATTTTTTTTTAATTACTGGTAATGAAATCTTATAATTATTTTTTTCAAAGTTTTTTAGTAAATCTAAATCATCCACTTCAAAGTTTACCGGAAAGTATCCACCTATATTTTTTTTTGTTATGTTTTCTATTTTAAAAAAATTAATAATTTTATTAAAATCAATTTTTATATTTTTCTGATTATGTTTTTCTCTAATTTTAAGAATTTTTTTTCTTAATTTTTTTTTTAACACGGAGTTACTGAACTGAATTTTCTAAATTAGCCTTCTCAATAAAATTTTCAATTTCATCAGCCGCTTCTTCGATTATTTTTTCATAACCCTCTTTATTTTTTCCAATTTCTTTTTTAAATTCTTCGTGATCTTGAGACAGTAGTTTCATTTCTTCTTCTTTTTTATCTTTATACTCGTAAACTAATGACTTTAATTCTCTAAATTTATCTGACAGATCTTTTAATTCCTTTTTTTTAAGTTCTACATTTTTTTTAGTCTCAAAATATTCATCCATTATTTGGACTGAGGTAATTAATAAGAGTTTATTTTCACCTATATTTCCTAGGTCATTTTTTAGTTTACTAAATTTTTCATTAATATGGGTAAGCAATTCTTCTAGATGCTCCTCTTGCCCATCGTCACAAGATAATAAAAAATCCTTACCATTAAATTTAATATTTACATTTGCCATTTATCTATTTCTTCTAATAAAGTATCTGTTTCTTGATTTAATTCATCAATTTTTTCTGAAAATTCAGTCTCTTTTTTTTGCTCTTCTAACTTCCGTTGTTTTATATCTTCTAATCTTTGGTTAAGAACCTTATGTTCGCTCATTAGATTTTGATATTTTTCTTCAATTTCTTTTTTTTCAATTTCTAATTGATTCTTTTGAGTATTTAAATTTGCTAAATTAGTTTTTAGTGTTGGGTTTTGTAATTTTAAACTCTTAAGCTTATTAAGGGCAAAACTCAGTTTTTTTTCTTTTTCACTGTCTGTTTTCATATATATATATTTATAATATTAAATTGAGTCTTTGAAGTCTAGATAGGATAATTTTGAACAAACTACATAAAGATTTATCAAACGCAATAAGGTTTTTGTCTATAGATGCGGTTCAAAAAGCTAATTCTGGACATCCTGGAATGCCTATGGGTATGGCAGATGTTGCTACCGTTTTATTTAGAAGTTTCCTGAAATTTAACCCCCATAATCCTAATTGGTTAAACAGAGATAGATTTGTTTTATCTGCTGGTCATGGTTCTATGCTGCTTTATTCTTTACTTCATCTTACTGGATACAAAAGCATCTCCCTTAAAGATATTAAAAACTTTAGACAATTAGATTCTATTTGTGCGGGCCACCCAGAATACCCCCCTGGAACTGGTATAGAAACAACTACTGGTCCACTT
>JABMNQ010000029.1 GCA_013204495.1 Candidatus Pelagibacter sp. | reverse complement strand
GGGATGTAACTTCCACTTAATAAGTGAGGACTTTTTTCTTTAATAAATGAGAAAGAAAATTGATCACCTGTAAACGAAGTTAAATAAAAAACTGAAATTAAAAACAAAGCTATAATTACAATCATTTGAATATTATCAGTAAAAATTGAAGCTCTTAACCCACCATATAATGTGTAGGTAAGTGTTGCTATCAGGATAATTAAAGAAGTAATCCAAAGTTCTGTGCCTGAGATATAATTGATCAATATTGCAACAGCAGTAACCTCCGCACAAAGAAAAACAAACATGTAAAATACTGTCATTAATAAAATAAGTTTAAATAAACTTTTACCAAATCTTTTTCTTAAAAATTCAATTAAGGTTGATCCTTTAGGAAATTCAGTTCTAATTTTCTTTCCAAGTGAAATTAAAAAGATCATTGGAAAAGCAGTTCCTAGTGCATATCCGATAACAGCTCCTATTCCACCCCATGAAGCTGCAGATGCTGGACCAAATAAAATCCACGCACCAAGAGCAGATGCAATTAGACTTGTTGTTAATGAAAAGAAGCCAATATTTCTATTCGCTGTAAGATAATTGTTAATCCCTTGATATTTTTTGGAATAAATTAATCCAACTATTGTAAAGATTAAGCTTATAGTGATTACGAGTGTTAACGATGTTGCTTGACTTATAAAGTATGTTTTATCCATTGTTCTCCCTTTCTGAATTACCGGACAGGTTATTAGGGTTTAATCTCAGTCAGTTACGACACCCCTTTTCAAATACATACATCAGTTAATTAAAAAACAAAACAAAAATATTTATTTGAATAATTTATAATTATGTTTAAAATTTAATTATTCATGAAAAATGTTGGATTCATTGGTGTGGGATATATGGGGTATGGAATAGCCAAAAATATTCTAAACAATAAAAATAATTTATTTGTTATTGCTAACAAAAATAGATCTCCGATAGAAAAAATAGTTAATGAAGGTGCGGTTGAGGTTAATTCATATGAAGAATTATGTTCAAAAAATTTAGACTGTTTATTTTTATGTGTTACTAACACGCCTATTGCCCATTCAATTATTGAAAAAATATCTCCTCTATTAAATTCAGATACTATTATTATTGATATTACCACTCATGACCAAAGTGGATCAATTGAGGCTAATAAAATTTTTAAAAGTAAAAATATAAGCTACATAGAATGTCCAGTAATGGGTGGACCCGTTCAAGCTGAAGAAGGTGTCTTAGGTGGTATCATTGGTGGGAGTGAGGAAGATTTTAAGAAAGCTGAAATATTTTTAAAAGCATTTTGCAAAGATTACTTTTATTTTGGAGAAGTTGGTATGGGGGCTAAATCAAAACTTTTAAATAATTTCTTAACATTGGGCAATGCTACTTTAATTATTCATATGATTAAAAGCGCAGAAAAATTTAATATTAATTTAAAAAAATTATACGATGTTGCTATGCTTGGTTCAGGAAATTCTGCAGCCTTAGGTAGAATTTTTGATAACCTATTGAAAGATGATTATACAGGGTTTAAGTTTACTGCAAAAAATTCACATAAAGATATGTCTTACATTCAAGATTTACTAAAGGATATGCCAGATGCTGAAAAATTAGCCAAAGTTACAAAAGATTTTTATAAAGATGCTATTGATAATGGAAATGGTGAATCTTTTATTAGTGAATTAATTAAAAAATAAAATTAATTTTGATTATAAAATTTCTAATGGCAAAGGTGCTTCAGGATACTTTTCTTTACAAAGTTTTTCGTAATTTTTGCAAAGGATGGCTACTGTTTTATGTGCATCATCTTTAGAGGTTAAAAATTTAATAAGTGTATCTCTTTCAAGTTCAATTTCTTTAATATCTTGTCCACTAAGATACTCGCCTGTTTCCACTTCCCAGTAAGTGTCATTTAATTCTTCGATATTTAAAGTGTTAAGCTTTCTTTGAAGTTCAATAATAATCTCATCCTCTGTTTTACTATCTCTCATCGGAGAATTTAATAATTTACCTAAACACTTATCTTTAAGATCATCTAAAAAAGTATTGTAAGGCTTGCCTTCTGCCAAACCTGTAAAATGATTACTTTCAAAGTATTTATTAATTGCTGCATTAGTTGAAATTTTATTTTTACCCTTAGCAACAGCAACTTGAACGTAAACTTCCTGACTAATATATTCGTTTAAATAGTTTTTAATTATATCCGATAACATTAGTTTAAAAAAATTACAGAGTTTTTAAAGGGTCAACGTAGTCATAACCAAAAACATCAGCAACAGCTTTATATGTTACTTGTCCTTTGCAAACATTTAATCCTGCAAGCAAATGTTTGTCATCACTTAGTGCTTTAGCATAACCATTATTTGCAATTTTAACTAAATGAGGAAGTGTTGCAGTGTTTAATGCGATAGTTGAAGTTCTCGGAACTCCTCCTGGCATATTTGCTACGCAGTAATGAATAACACCATCGACAATATATGTTGGGTCGCCATGAGTTGTTGGTTTACTTGTCTCAACACAACCTCCTTGGTCAATTGCAACATCAACAATCACAGATCCTCTTTTCATTAATTTTAACATTGATTTAGTAATTAATTTTGGAGCTTCTGCACCAGGAATTAAAACACCACCAATTAAAAGATCCGCTTCTGCAACTAATTTATTTAAATCAATTTTATCACTTTGCTCTGGAATAATTTTATCACCAAACATTTCAACCAGTTGTTTTAGTCTTGATTCAGATTTATCAACAATATGAACTTTAGCACCCATTCCAACTGCAATCACTGCAGCATTTTCTCCAACAACACCACCTCCTAAAATAACAACAGTTCCTCCTTCAACTCCAGGAGCACCACCCAACAAAAGACCTCTACCTTTTTGGTTTTTCTCTAAACAATGTGCGCCTGCTTGAACGGACATACGCCCAGCAACTGCACTCATCGGTGCAAGCAATGGTAGTCTTCCGTTGTCATCTGTTACTGTTTCGTATGCGATGCAAACACCTTTGGATTTAATCAAACCTTCAGTTAATTCTTTTGCTGCTGCTAAATGAAGATATGTGTAGATAATTTGATTTTCTCTAATCATTTTAACTTCCCCTGATTGAGGCTCTTTTACTTTAACAATAATATCTGCATCATTAAAAATATCTTCTGCCTTATCAACGATTTTAGCGCCAACACTTGTATATTGTTCGTTTTCAAAACCGGCTTCAAATCCACCATTATTTTCAACTAAAACCTCATGACCTTCTGATACTAAAGTCTTAACGCTCTCAGGAGTTAATCCAATACGATGTTCTTGTGGTTTGATTTCTTTAGGTACGCCGATCTTCATTACACACTCCCCTTTTTCAATACTTTAGTTTGGTAAAACTTTTAGTTTTTTTGATTTTTTTGATAGTTAGTAATCCCAGTTCTTAACTTGTCGATAATTTCATCTATATGTTTTTCTTCACAAATAAATTGTGGAGCTATAATCAAACAGTCTCCTGTAGCTTTAAAGTTAACACCAGCTTCATAACATGCTTTAAAACATTCAAACCCAGCTTTACCTGGTTTGGTGTTTAGCTTCATATCAATTCCACCCATCATTCCATAACCTCTAATATTATCTACCGACGCTAGATCTTGAAGAGAGAATAATCCTTTTTGGAAATAAGGAGCTAAATTTTTAGCTCTATTAAAAATATCATCTTTTTCAAAAATGTCCTGTACCGCTAACGCTGCAGCAACTGCTACTGGAATTCCTGAATAAGTATAACCATGAAATAATTCAACTGCCCCTGTTGGTGAAGCATCCATTACCGCATCATAAATAAAGTCATTACATGCAACAACACCCATGGGTACAACGCCGTTTGTTGTAGCTTTAGCCATTGTCATAATGTCTGGAGTTACTCCAAATTCATCAGCTGCAAATTTAGAACCTGTTCTACCCCATCCTGTAATTACTTCATCAAAAATTAAAAGTATTCCATGTTTGTCACAGATCTGTCTTAATTTTTGTAAGTATCCTTTTGGTGGAACTAATGTTCCAGTTGATCCAGCAATCGGCTCAACAATACAAGCTGCTATGTTTTCGCCACCGAAATTTTGACAAATAGTTTCTAAATCATTTGCTAAATAATCACCTGTCTCAGGTTGGCCACTTATAAATTTATGTTCTGGTAAATGTGTGTGTCTAATGTGTTGGACACCTGGCATTAAAACACTTGCGAATGTTTTAATATTGTTCACCATTCCGCCCACTGAAATACAGCCAATGTTCATACCATGATAACCACGTTCACGTCCAACAAATCTAAATCTTTCGGCATGACCTTTTGCTCTATGATAGGCAACAGCAATTTTAATTGCAGTCTCTACAGCTGTAGATCCACAAATTGTAAAAAACATTTTATTTAAATCGCCAGGTGTGTGTTTTGAAATTTTTGTAGCAAGCTCAAATGAACCACCAAAACCTTGTTGAAAAGGTTGAGCATAATCTAGTGTTTCTAGTTGTTTTGTAACAGCTTCTGTAATTTCTCTTCTTCCATGACCAAGTGGATTACAAAATAAACCTGAGCTCGCATCTATTTGTGTTTTTCCATGGTGAGTTTTTAAATAAACTCCTTTAGCTTCAGTAATTAATCTAGGATTTGCTTTAAAATCTTTATTAGATGTAAACGGCATCCAATGTTCATTTAATGAATTTGGTACTGAAGTTCTATTTTCTGAGCTCATAAGTTTTCTCTCTATTTTTATGTAGTGTTATAATTTTATTCTTAACTATTAGACTAAATCAAAAGGTTTTCTAGAATTATTTTCTCATCAGAAATTTTCTAATCTACATACAACCTAGGAGTGTATAAAAATTTATTTACATCTAATCAAATTTCAACTTAAATGCTGCTAATTTAATTAAATTACTAACAGAGGAATAATAATGAAAAAAATAATTAGTTTTATTCTTGGTACCGTAGTTGCTCTTAACTTGACTATATCAGTGGCTAATGCTGCTGCTAAGTCAGTTAGAGTTGCATTCTTTATAGAGTGGCCTACTCCAAACCAAGAAGACAAAGTTAAAAAAATGTTTGATAAAGCTCTAGGTGTTCCAGTTGAATGGACTAACTTTGCAAACGGTGGTGCAATGACTGATGCTATGTTAGCAGGAGATATTGATATTTCTTACTCACAAGGTTTGGTACCATTTATCAATGCTGTTAAATCTAAAGCGCCTATTAAACTTGTAGATATCGCTATGGAATACGGAATGGGTGGAACAACTTGTGTTACATCTAACGCTTCTGGTATTACAAAAGCTAACGCTACTGAATTAGAAGGTAAAAAAGTTGCTGTTCCTCTAGGAACAATGGCTGAGTACGTTTTTGATGAAAGTATGAAAGTTGTTGGAGCTGATAAAAGCAAAATGACTGTTATTCAAATGGACCCTGAAGAAGGTGCTGCTGCATTAGTAAGTGGTGATGTTGTTATGGCATGTTTATTTGGTGGTAACTCTATTAAAGCTGCTACAGCTGCTGGTACTAGATTATTAACAGTTCAAGAAGCACGTGATGCAGGTATCTTAGGTATCGACATTACATCTGTTACTGACAAATTTATGAAAGAAAACCCAGGAATGTTGAAAACTTTCATAGAAGTAACTCATGAAGCTAATACTAGATATAAAGCTGGTAAATCAGATATGAACATTGTTGCTAAAGACGCAGAAATGTCTCTTGCTGATACAAAAGAAACTATAGGTGGATTTAAATTTCTTACACCTGCAGAAACTGAAAAGTCTATGACTTCTGGAAGTCTTAGTAAATTCCTAAAAGGAATGGGTACTCCTAACGGAGCAGTTGATACAAGTTTTTTACCTTTATAATCTAGAGAGTAAAATAAATTTAAATAGGCACCAATTTAATAAATTGGTGCCTATTTTTTTAATAAAAAATTTAATATAAAGTTATCTTTATGAGTAATTTAATTTCTCAAAATTTAAATATGATCTTTAAAACTCCTAAGGGAGAAACGGTTCATGCATTAAAAGATGTAAACTTTACACTTAAAAAAGGTGAACTCTTAACTGTTCTTGGTCCTTCGGGATGTGGGAAAACAACTTTACTAAACATTACTGCTGGCTTTCTTAGACCCACATCAGGTTTAATTACTCTTAACGGTAATGAAATTAATGGCCCAGGTGTTGAGCGAGGAATGGTTTTTCAACAAGGTGCTTTATTTGAATGGCTAACAGTTTCAGAAAATGTTGACTTTGGCTTGAGAATGAAAAAAGAAGATCCTGTAAAAAATGCTAAAAAAGTTGAAGAATGGTTGAATATTGTAGGCCTACAAGGTTTTGGAGATACACCAACTTATCAATTATCTGGCGGTATGCAGCAAAGAGTAGCGCTTGCACGATGTTTGATTAATGACCCTGATCTAATTTTAATGGATGAACCATTAGGAGCATTAGATGCACTAACAAGAGAAAAAATGCAGTCTTTAGTTTTAAAAATTTGGAAAGAAACTGGAAAAACAATTATTTTAATCACTCACTCAGTTGAAGAGGCATTATTACTTGGTGAAAGATTATATGTAATGGCGCCAAGACCAGGACGTATACATAAAGAATATAACCTACCCTTTGCCTCAATGGGTATAGATGGAGATTTAAGAGAAATAAAAAAAACAGCTGATTTCGTGAGCAAACGAGAAGAAATTCTAACTATGATTTGGGACATGGAAGAAGAGATAATGGGTAAAGATATTTAATATGCTAACAGGAATTATAACATTCGTAGTCATATTTGCTGTAATCGGCTCAATCCTTTATGGAAGAAAATTAGCAAAAACTGAAAAACTAGATGCTGTTTTTGGAAACCCTGAAAGAGCTAATGGTGGAGTTCATTGGGTAATTGTTGGTAGTAGTTTTTTACTATTAACTTGGCTTTATTATTCATGGGATATGGCAAAATCTTTTTATCCACAATCGGCTAACGAACTTTGCCAAGTTGCAAAAGTAAATGACTCGTTGCTTTCTTTAAAATATCTATTTCCTATAGAAGAACGTGAATTTAAAAGTACCTCAATAATTAAAGGTGAAAATAAAAATATTGAAAAATTAGCGAATGAAATAAAAAACTCACCTAAACTAAGTGAGCAAGATAAATCTGAACTTTTAAAATTTATTGATAAAACAAAAAAAACAATTCCCTTATTAACGGATGAAAGATTGTTAGAGAATGAAACAAAAATTCAAATTAAAGACTTAACAAATAGAATTGTCTCATTAACAGAAGAATTTCAAAAAGAAAGTTACCCACCCATTACAAGTATTGAAGAAGAAAATAAAAGAATTGAAGCACTGAAGACACAAGGAAAATGGGGCGCTTCTGCAACAGCAGTAGAAAATACAGTTGAGATACCAACTATTCCAGAAACAAAAATGGGTTTAAAATTTGATGCGGCTGCAAAAGAATTAACTCTTATTAGTGAAGATTTTTTTAATTTAAAAAATCACAATTCTCAATACATAAACTTAATGCAAGAAATTAGGGATGAAATTAAAGCTTACGAATCAGGACTTAATGATACTCAAAAAGTAGCATCTGCATTAGCAAAAGATGTTCTTAAAATTGCACGTAGGATTGAATATGCTAGTATTTTCCCTCCTAATACTCTTGACGATATGCAGCAATCAATAATCAATTTTGATGAGGTTCAAAAAAAAGAACAAGGTATTTTAAAATATGTTGATATCTTTTTATTCCCGGCTGGTACAATTGTTTCAAGTGGACCAAATTGTTCTGAGCAAGGTTCTGGTAGATGGCTGCCAAAACCATCCGATACGTTTAATAAATTTATTCTTTTAATGCAACCAAGCATTGGGTTTAAAAATGTACCTATGGTTTGGTACGAAATGATGGATGTAAGTAAAATAGTTGGTTTTATTTTACCTGATTGGATAGCTGATATTATGCCTGGAAAATATCCAATCCACAATCAAGAAGGTACGGTTACACCCAATTTTAAAAGCAATGTTCTAAAAGTAGTTACTGGAGAATTTAGTTTATTTAAAATACCAGTTCCTATGGGTCACATATGGGATTCTTTTTTAAGAGTTCTTTTAGGTTTACTTCTTGGAGTAATTTTTGGTGTACCGCTAGGGTTATTTATGGGTTTAAATAGGTTTGCCAAAGGATTTTTTGATCCATTGATTGAATTATATAGACCTGTTCCCCCACTTGCTTGGGCACCTCTTGTTATTACTGTTTTTGGAATTGATAATGTTGGAAAAGTATTCTTACTATTCATGGTCTCTTTTTCAATTATGATCATTTCAGCTAGAGCTGGTGCATCAGGAACTCAATTATCTAAAATTCATGCGTCTCACTCACTTGGTGCATCAAAATGGCAAATACTAAGATATGTAATTTTTCCAAATTCTTTACCTGAGATTTTAACAGGTGTTAGGGTTGCTGTTGGAATGTGTTGGGGAACTTTAGTTGCCGCAGAATTTTTAGCAGGTACTACAGGTATCGGTTTTGTTGAAAATGTTGCTAAGAAATATTTCCAATACGA
This sequence comes from Candidatus Pelagibacter sp., assembly GCA_013204495.1. Classification (GTDB taxonomy): domain Bacteria; phylum Pseudomonadota; class Alphaproteobacteria; order Pelagibacterales; family Pelagibacteraceae; genus Pelagibacter. The sequence continues at coordinate 7,247 of JABMNQ010000029.1, read as the reverse complement.
AGTTATCTGGATTACTATTTTTGTAATGGGAATGCTAGGTTTATTATTTGATGTTGCCTTAAGAAAAATAATTGACAAAACTATCCCTTGGCATGGTAAAGGTTAATCAACCGTTTATTAAATTATGAATTCCTTAAAGTTAAAAACAATTATTAAAAATATCTTTATTAAATATAAATTAAGTAAAGATCATGCAACTATCTGTGCTGAAGCCTTAATAAATGCAGAATTAGTCGGTGCCCCATCACATGGCTTATCTAGGCTTAAAATGTATTGTGATCGAATTTCTAAAAAAGTAATTAATCCAAGAGCTAAAATAAATGTTAAAAAAATTTCTCAATCAATTGCTCATGTAGATGCAAATAATAGCATTGGGTTTGTTGCCGCTGATATAGCTATTAAAACTGCAATAAATAATGCTAAAAAAACTGGGATTGGTTTGGTTGCTGTTAAGAATAGTGGTCATTATGGTTTGTCCGGTTATTACGCTGAACAAGCTGTTAAAAAAGGTTTAATGGTTATGGTGTTTACTAATGCACCACCTGCTGTTGCTCCTCATGGTGCTTTAAAAAGTTTATTTGGAACAAACCCAATTTGTTTTGGAACTCCAACGGGCTCCAAAGTTCCTTTTATTTTAGATACTTCAATATCAATGATTAATAGAGGAAAAATTAGAGTTGCTGCAAGAGAAGGAACAAAAATTCCAGAAGGTGTTGCTTTAGATAAATTTGGCAAACCTACTACGGATCCAAAAAAAGCATTAGAAGGAGTGCAGTTACCAATTGCTGGATTTAGAGGTTCAGGCTTAGCTTGGATGGTTGATATTTTAAGCGGTGTATTAACCGGTGGTAATCACGCAGGTAGAGTTAAAGATCCATTTACTGATTTTAGTGGTCCACAAAATATTGGTCACTTATTTTTTGTATTAAAACCTAATTTATTTGTCGGTAATTCTTTTAATAAAAGAATAAAAGATAATATTAGAACAATTAAAAGACTTCCTAAAATTAAAGGTGTTAAAGAAATTCTTTACCCTGGACAAAGTAAATTCAATAGATTTAAAAGTAATCTCAAGAAAGAGATTGTTATTTCAAAAGCGGTCTTACAAGACTTGGAATATTTACAGGGTATCTAGTTAACGAACTGATCTCGAAAATTTAACAAGATCATTAACAAGAAGTTCTGGTTCTTCTAGGGCTGCAAAATGACCACCACTTTGCATTTCGGTCCATTGTGTAACATTAAACATTCTATCAACATACGATCTTGGAGGCCACTCGGACATCTCAGCTGGAAAAATTGCTGCAGCTGTTGGTATTTCTATTTTTTTAAAATCCTTAGGAAAAAAGCGTCCACCCTCTTCTCTTCTGCCATAATAAATCCAAGTAGAAGTGTTAAAAGTTTTTGTAACCACATAAAGCATAATATTCGCTAGCAGCGTATCTTTTGAATAAACACTTTCAATATTGTTATTTTTTAAATCTGACCAGGAATACATTTTTTCAATAATCCATGCTGCAATTCCAACTGGACTATCCATCATTCCGTAACTTAGAGTTTGTGGTTTGGTTGCTTGTTGAGTTCTATATCCATCTTGAATTAATTGATCGTTATCAAATCTTTTTTGCCAATCATGCTCTTCTTTAGATTGTGGACCATCAGGATGACGCATTGTTAAACAGTTAATATGAATTGCTTTACAAAATTTTGAGTGATCGTAACCAATCCAGTTCGCAATAGTTGCTCCCCAATCACCCCCCTGAGCTAAATAGTTTTTGTATACAAGGTTTTCTGTCATTAATTTATTTAATATATTTGCTATTTTTCTTGGTCCTATAGGTCTAGAAGGTCTTCCAGAAAATCCAAAACCAGGAAGTGATGGGGCAATAACATCAAAAGCATCTTCAATATTTCCTCCAAATTTTTCTGGGTGTGCAAGCTTTTCAATTATATGTAAAAATTCAACTATTGATCCTGGCCATCCGTGCATAAGCAATAATGGTGTTGGATTAGAGCCACTACCCTTTTCATGAATAAAATGTATCTCAACATCATCTACGATGCTTGTAAAATTTGAAAATTTATTTATCTCTTCCTCATGTTTTCTCCAATTAAAATCTTTAACCCAATAATTTGAAATTTCTCGCATATAATCAAGATTGGTTCCATACTCCCAACCTCCCTCACTCGGCATTTCATGCCATGGATAATTTTTCACCTTGGTATAAATTTCTTCAAGTGTTTTATCTGGAATATTTACTTTAAATGGCTTAATCATTTTATTAAATTACAGTATATACTTATTATAAATTCAAGTTAAATATATCTTATGCTTTCAAATAAAGAAATCGTTTGTCCTAATAACTTGCTTGACCATGCTCATAAAAAAAAAGGTGTTCATGCAGCAATTGTAAATGCGGGCCTCCCTCTTCCAATGTTATCAGTACAAGATGCTGTAAAAGAAAACCTTATTACACCAATTTTCATAGGAGATAAAAAAGAAATTCTAAAATGCGCAGATAATTTAAAATGGGACATCTCTTCTTTTGAGATAATTGATGAACCCATTGAAAATAATACTGCAGCTATTGCTGCAAAACTTGCAAGCGAAGGAATAGTAAAAATTATTGTAAAAGGTCATATCCATACTGATATTTTGATGAAAGAAGTTTTAAAAAGAGAATATGATTTATTGGGAAAAACTAGATTAAGCCATATTTGGCACATGACCGTTAATAAGGGTGATAAGCCAATTATCATTACGGATGGTGCTTTAAATGTTTTACCTAATATAAAAACTAAAATGCATATTTTAAGGAATGTTATTAATTTTTCTGAGAGAATTGGAATTGAAAAACCAAAAGTTGCACTTTTATCAGCAACAGAAGAAGTGTTAGACAGTATCCAAAGCTCTATTGATGCTAAAGAAATAACCAAATTAGCAAAAGAAGAAAATTTAAATGCTGAAGTATTTGGTCCATTAGCATTTGATAGTTGTATTTCAAAAAAATCTGCTGCAATTAAAGGAATTAAAAATACAGTTGCAGGTCAAGCTGATGTATTACTGGTTCCAAATATCGAAGTTGGAAATAGTTTGGTTAAGATGATGATATATTTTATGGGGGCTTGTGCGGCTGGTGTTGTTGTAGGAGGTAAAGTTCCAATAGTAATTACTAGTAGATCTGATGAAGCGCAAGCTAGATTGGCCTCTATTGCTGCTGCTGTTGTCGCTTTAGACTAATTCTTCATTGAAATAATCACATTAATGTTTTAAATAAAGCTTCAAAATTAGAGAAAGAAACAATGGCTATAACATATTTAAAAAAATCACCAAAAACATCGTCCACTGATGACACTAAAACAACCGGAATTGTTCAGGATTTATTAAAAAATATCGAAACTACTAAAGAGCAAGGCTGTATCGATCTTACAAAGAAATTTGACAAATATGATGGCGATATTATTGTTTCTAAAGAGAGAATTGAAGAAATCAAAAAAACATTAGATCAAAAAACAAAAGACGATGTTCAATTTTCATACGAAAGAGTTAGAAAATTTGCTGAAGCACAATTAAAAAATTATGGACAAGATTTTGAGGTAGAGCTTTCAGATGGATTATTTGCTGGCCAAAAATTAATACCTATTAATACTGCTGGTTGTTATGTACCTGGTGGTCGTTATGCTCACATTGCATCAGCTGTAATGAGTGTAACAACGGCAAAAGTTGCAGGTGTAAAAAATGTTATAGCTTGTAGTCCTCCAAAAGAAGGTGTGGGTGCACATCCAACAATTATTTATACAGCTGACTTATGTGGTGCTGATGTAATTTTAAATTTAGGTGGTGTTCCAGCAATTGCAGCAATGACAAATGGTTTATTTAATAATCCTCCAGCTGATATTATTGTTGGACCAGGAAATCAATTTGTTGCTGAAGCTAAAAGAATTTTATTTGGAAAAGTTGGAATTGATCTTTTTGCAGGTCCTACAGAAATTGGAATTATAGCAGATGCAAAAGCGGATCCTGAACTCGTAGCCGTAGATTTGGTTGGTCAAGCAGAGCACGGTTATAATTCGCCTTGCTGGTTATATACAACGAGCAAAGAACTAGCTGAAAAAGTAATGAAAAGAGTTCCTAAATTAATTGCAGAACTTCCGGAAGTACCAAGAACAAACGCAGATGCTGCTTGGAGAGATTATGGAGAGGTAATTCTTTGTGATACTGATGAAGAGATGGTTAAAATTAGTGATCAGTATGCTCCTGAACATTTAGAAGTTCAAACAGAAAATCTAAAATGGTTCCATGAAAGATTAACAAATTATGGATCTTTATTTATTGGTGAAGAAACCACAGTTGCTTACGGAGACAAATGCTCTGGAACAAACCACATTCTCCCAACCAAAGGTGCTGGTAGATATACCGGGGGATTATTCGTTGGAAAATTTATTAAAACATTAAGTTTCCAAAGAATGACAAAAGAGTCTACTGAACTAGTAGGTGCTGCTGCAGCTAGAATATCTAGATATGAAGGTATGGAAGCTCATGCAAGAACAGGTGATGTTAGACTTAAAAAATACGGCTATTCTAATTAAAGCTTAAATAATTTCCATAAGCACTGATAGTGCCAAAATTGACATGAAAAGAATAATTAAATAATTTATTCTTTCCCATATTTTAATGCTCTTGAGATATTTAGAGAAGTATTTTGAAAGATATCCTATTGAGAAAAAAAATAAAAATGAGGCTATAGCAGCCCCTATGCCAAAATAATACTTATCCATTATACTAAAGCTTTTAGAAAAGTTTCCTAAAAAAAATACCGTATCTGAGTAAACGTGAGGATTTAAAAATGTAAAACTTAAAGTTTTAACGATAATAGTAGGTAAATTATTAGTTTTATTATTTATATTAAATGAAGTCTCTGAAATTTTGATTCTAACTTTTCCCCAAATGAAATGTAGCAAGAATATGAAGAGTAAAATGTTAAAAATTAACTCAATAGTTGGTGTAAAAAAATTATTTAAATACTGAAATAAAAAAATTCCCAAAAAAATTAATAAAAGATCTGAAATTGAGCATATTAAACAAACAATAAAAATATATTGTTTTTTTAGACCTTGCTCTATGACAAATATATTTTGCGCCCCAATTGCTAGAATTAAACTTAGTCCTGTTAAAAATCCTAATAGCAAATAATCCATTAAGTTTTATTAAACTCTTTTTTTACCTTGAACAACTCTATCTAATATTAATGCAACAAATAAAATAGCAATACCTGCTAATATACCTTGTCCAACATTCGCATATTGTAAAGCTTCAAGAACATCTTGCCCTAAACCTTTTGCACCAATTAAAGATGCTACAACTACCATGGCTAAACTTAACATCACCGTTTGATTAACACCTGCAAGTATTGATGGTGTTGCCAAAGGTAAATCAACCTTTCTAAGTAAATACCATTTAGTTGCACCATAAGCGATGGCAGCTTCACGAATTGTCTCTGGCACTCCACGTAAACCTAAAACAGTAAGTCTCACAACAGGTGTTCCACCAAAAATCATAGTAATAATTACTGCCGCAACCTTTCCCGTTCCAAAAAATGCTATTACTGGAATCATAAATACAAAAGCTGGCATTGTTTGCATGAAATCCATTATCGGCCTAATTAATGAATAGAATCTTTGTCTTCTTGCGCAGTAAATTCCAAGTGGAATACCTATTGCTATACTTAAAATTGCAGCCGTTCCTAATAATGCAAGTGTCGTCATAGCTTTCACCCAGAAACCTAAAAAACCCATGTAGAGCAAAAAACCTGTAGAATAAATTGCAGCTCTTGGCCCTGCTGATAAGCCAGTTAGAGTTACTATTGCTGTTATAATTACAATCCATGGGGTTTTAACAAATAACAGTTCTAAGAAATCTAAAACTGATCTAATTGCAATTGTTATAGCTGTAAAAATTACATCCCCTTTAACAACAGCATAATCAAAAATAATTTCTATCCATTTAATTGAAAATAATCTTATTTCAGGGTGTGTTGGAAACGCTTCCATTATCTGAAGTAATCCTGGAAAACTATAATGGATAACCGAAAAAATCATTATCACAGAAGTAAAAACACTACTTAAAATATAGTTTTTCATCTGCATACCTGGATCAATAGATTTGTCAGACAGCCACTCTGAATACTTCTTTTCTAAAATTGAATTTGCCATAACACCCTGGATAACCTTGATGGCTATTAATAAAATAATCCCAAAGATTGTTATCCAAATTGCTGACTCTTCTACTCTAGTGATTTCATCAATATAGCCTTGCATGGCGTCTTCTAGTGATTTTATGTTTCTTTTGAATACATCTATTTTGTCTGGATTATTTTCTATAGCTGCTTCTAATTGTTTATTTCTAAAAGCTATTGTGGCTTTGACCTGCTCAACTTTTGCAATGGCATCTGTTGTGATATTACCAAATAAACCTCTAATAATCTGTACTACTGAAAAAGTTTCGATGATTAAAAAAGCTAAAGTCCAATTCCAAACATTTCGCATTCCAAACCAGATTGGTCCAAGAATAAATGCAAATAAATTAAATGAAAGAGAGTAAGTTGGTTTACTGCCAATTTTTTTAAATTCTTTTATATAATAATCTGGATTACTTTTCACAAAGTTAGTGATCAATTCATCTCTAGAAGGGTTTCTAATTTCTTTATTCTCCATCACTACCCTTTACAACTGCTTTAAGTAAGTCAGCTTGTGTTATAATACCAATATTTTTATTTTCATTGTTGGTAACTAATATAGGCTCATTTTTTATAGAAGATTTTTCTATTAGTTTATTTAATAAATCATTCTCATTTACGCTTTCTAATTTTTCTGTGATTATTCCAAATTCTTTTTCAAATTTTTCAACAGATTGCATTATAGATTTTGCTTGAACAATTTTTAACCGTGATATTCCTTTAACAAAGTCTGCTACATAATTATCTGTTGGTTTCATTACTATTTCTTCTGGTGTTCCTATTTGAATTACTTTTCCATCTCTCATTATTGCAATTCTATGCCCTACTCTTACAGCTTCATCTAAGTCATGAGTTATAAAAACTGTTGTCTTTTTCATTTGTTTTGAAAGTTTAATAAACTCTGCTTGAAGTTGTCTTCTAATTAATGGATCAAGTGCACTAAATGGTTCATCCATTAATAAAAATTCTGGGTCAGCGGCTAAAGCTCTTGCCAAACCAACTCTTTGTTGC
>JABMNQ010000028.1 GCA_013204495.1 Candidatus Pelagibacter sp. | reverse complement strand
TGGACAGGACCAGATGATTTGGCAATAAAAATCCAGGAACTTAGAGAAATTACTAATTGGGAAAAACCTATTTATATTAAAGTTGGAGCTGCCCGTCCTTATTATGACACAACTCTTGCAGTTAAAGCTGGTGCTGATGTTGTTGTGCTAGATGGCATGCAAGGTGGGACAGCAGCAACACAAGATGTTTTTATAGAACACGTTGGTATTCCAACATTAGGTGCACTAAGGCAATCTGTAGATGCCCTAAAAGAATTAAATATGCATCGAAAAGTTCAATTAATTGTTTCTGGAGGAATTAGAAGTGGGGCTGATGTTGCAAAAGCGATTGCAATGGGTGCAGATGCAGTATCAATAGGAACTGCTGCTATGATGGCCTTAAATTGTAATGCAGATTTATATAGAAAAGATTATGAAAAGCTCGGAACAGAACCAGGTTATTGTCATCATTGTCATACTGGTAAATGTCCAGTGGGTGTAGCAACACAAGATCCTATACTTGAGAAAAGACTTAACCCCATAGAGGGTGGAAAAAGATTAAAAAACTACTTGTCAACATTAACTTTAGAGTTGCAAACACTAGCAAGAGCAAACGGAAAATCTGATGTTAGAAATTTAGAACCAGAAGATTTAGCTGCATTAACTGTTGAAGCTGCAGCTATGGCCAGAGTTCCTTTAGCAGGAACCGATTGGATACCAGGTTTAAAAAAATAGTTGATCAAAAAAATTAATCCTAGTAGAATAAATCATGGGTAAAAATTTATCTACAATTGCTAAAGCTAAAAAAATTAAATATTTTTTAATTAGTTTTGTAGATTTATTTGGCATTTTAAGATCAAAATTAGTTCCAGCAGAAGCAATTGGTCAGATGCAAAAAAATGGCGCAGGGTTTGCAGGGTTTGCAACATGGTTAGATATGTCGCCAGCTGATACTGATATGTTTGCTATTCCAGATCCTGATAGTTTAATTCAATTACCATGGAATAAAGAAGTTGGTTGGCTAGCATCAGATTTATGGATGGGTGGGAAGCCTGTAAAAGCCTCTCCAAGAGTTATGCTTAAAGAACAAATAAGTAAATTAAATAAAAAAGACTTGCAGATGAAGTCGGGAGTAGAATGTGAATATTTCTTAATTTCTCAAGATGGTTCAAGTATTGCTGACACAAGAGATACTCAATCAAAACCTTGTTATGATCAATCAGCACTAATGCGTAGATATGATTTTATAAAAGAAATTTGTGATGGTATGATTCAGATGGGATGGCACCCATATCAAAATGATCATGAGGACGCCAACGGCCAATTCGAAATGAATTGGGATTATGATGATTGCTTAATTACCGCTGATAGACATGTATTCTTTAAATATATGGTAAAATCTTTAGCAGAAAAACATGGGCTTAGAGCAACATTCATGCCGAAACCTTTTAGTAATTTGACCGGTAATGGTTGTCACGCACACATATCTTTATGGAATGATAAAATTAATAAATTTTTAGATGAAAATGATAAATTAGGTATATCGAAACTTGCCTATAATTTTTTAGGAGGTGTTATGCAGTTAGCTCAACCACTTTCTGCGTTTTTTAATCCTACAGTAAATAGCTATAGAAGAATAAATGCACCACCAACTAAGTCTGGGGCTACGTGGTCGCCAAGTAGCATTTCCTATACTGGAAATAATAGAACTCATATGATTAGAATTCCAGATGCTGGTAGATTTGAGTTAAGGCTGATGGACGGTTCATCAAACCCCTATTTACTTCAAGCTGGCATTATTGCTGCTGGTCTTTATGGTTTAAATAATAAAATCGACCCTGGTGAAGCATTATCCTGTAATATGTATACAGATTATAAAAACTATCCAAACTTGAAAAAATTACCCAATGAAATAGGAGATGCTCTAGATTATCTTCAAAATAGTAAAGAACTTAAAGAAGCTTTCGGAGAAGATGTTATTAATAGTTATATAAAATTAAAAAATATGGAAATTGAAGATTTTAATAAAAATGAAAAATTTGATAAAAAAAGCTCAGTAACAAACTGGGAAAAACATAGCACTCTTGATTGTTAATAATGATGAGAGCAATCCTTCAAAAAGACCTTTGGTCAATTACGTCATTTTTAGAAAATCAACAGTATAGTTTTAATAAAAAAAATATACTTACGCATTTACCTGAAAAATTTATTGAAGAAGCAATAGAGTCTATATCTTCATGGGAAAATTACACGCCCACTCCATTAATAAAGTTAAATAAATTAAATAAAGAACTAAAATTAAAAAATATTTATTATAAAGATGAAGATAAAAGATTTGATCTTAAATCATTTAAAGCCTTAGGTGGTGCCTTTGCTGTTTATAAAATTGCTAGCGAAAGAAAAAATATAACAGTATCGACTGC
>JABMNQ010000027.1 GCA_013204495.1 Candidatus Pelagibacter sp. | reverse complement strand
AACCATTGGTATTTCTTCGGGTGCGTCAGCCCCAGAGGTTTTAGTTGAAAACTTTATTGATGAACTTAAAAGTAAATTTAAGATCAAAATTGAAATTGTGGAGATTGTAAAAGAAAATATTGTATTTAAAATTCCAAGTAAATTTAATTAAATGGCTGTATACACAAAAATAACAAAAAAAGATATCTCCTCATTAGTTGCTGATTATCAAATTGATAAAATAGATAAGCTTCAGGGTATAAAAAAAGGAATTGAGAATACAAATTATTTATTAAAAACAAAAAATAATAAATTTATTTTAACGATTTTTGAGAAAAGAGTTCAAAATAAAGACCTTCCATTCTTTATGAAGCTAATGGAAAAATTAAATCAAAAAAAAATTATTTGTCCAAAACCCTTACGAACTAAAAGAGGTTCACATATAACCAAAATTAAACAAAAATCCGCATGTATTGTAACTTTCTTGGAAGGTAAAGATAAGACAAATCTTAATTATAAAAACTGTTTTGATATCGGAAAAAATATTGCAAAGTTTCATTCCGTTACTACTAAACTCAAATTAAATAGACAAAACTCAATGTCAATTAATAAACTTAATAGTTTATTAAAAAGTATAAAATTTAAGTCTAATAAAATTATTCCTAACCTTAAAGATACACTCAACCTATGTCTAAAAGATATTATAAAACAATGGCCAAAAAGTTTACCACAGGGAATTATTCACGGAGATCTATTTATAGATAATATTTTTTTTAAGAAAAATAAGTTTTCTGGATTTATTGATTTCTATTTTTCGTCCAATGATTATCTTATTTATGAAATTGCTATTTGTATTAATGCTTTATGTTTTGATAAAAAAAATCATAAATTTGTAATGAATAGTAAAAAGATAAAGAACCTAATTAATGGTTATGAAAGCATAAGATCCTTTTCTAAAAAAGAAAAAGAGGCATTAAATGTAATGTGCAGGGGTGCTGCCTTAAGATATCTTTTGACACGAATATATGACTATTTTAACACACCAAAAATGGCATTGATTAAGATTAAAGATCCTATGGAATATTTACAAAAATTGATTATTCACAATAACCTTAGCGACTATAAAGATTATTATAAATAATGATCAAAATTTATACGGATGGCTCTTGTTTAAATAATCCAGGTAACGGTGGTTGGGCAGCAATTATAAATCAAGACAACAAGATAAAAAAAATTAGCGGCAGTGTAAAAGACACTACTAACAATAAAATGGAATTAATGGCTCCTATTATGGCGCTTCAAGAAATTGATAAAAATCAACAAATTGAAATTTATACTGACTCACAATATGTCAGATTAGGTATTACTGATTGGATATATAAATGGATTAAAAATAATTGGCAAACTTCGAAAAAAGAACCCGTTAAAAATAAAGAACTCTGGATACAGCTATATGAATTAACTAAATCCTATGAAATAAAATGGATTTGGGTCAAAGCACACGCTGGTAACACCTTAAATGAAGAGGTCGATTTATTGGCTAAAAATGCCGCTGAATTAAATTAAAGTTAAAAAATTTTGACCTGCTGAAATTTCACAAGCACCCGTATCCTCTTCTTCTTGTAATTTAACAACCTTAAGATTATCGATCAACATTGTATATCTATTTGATCTAACACCCAAACCTCTGGCACTCTTATCAACATCGGCACCAATAGCTTTTGTAAAGTCTAACATTGGATCTGCCATCATTACAATTTTATCACCTACATTCTGACTCTTTCCCCACGCATCCATTACAAATGGATCATTTACAGAAATACAAGCAATATGATCAATACCTTTGGCTTTATATTTATCATAACTATCTACATAGCTTGGTAGGTGCTTTGCTGAACAAACTGAAGTATATGCCCCTGGCAATCCAAACAAAACTATCTTTTTGTCTTTAAAAAATTCTAATGTATTTTTTTTAACTGGACTTCCATCTTCTAAAATAAAAAATTCAGCATTAGGTATGTTTTCGTTTTCCTTCAGTTTCATTGTATTTTTTCCTTAATATATTGTTTGGTTTTACTTAGGTTATTAGGGATTATATCATAATTTTCTTTTTCATCCATAATATACTGTAATTCACTGGGAAGATTTGGTTTGATAGCAATTGATTTATCGATAGCTTCTGGAAACTTACAAGGATGTGCTGTTGCTAAAACAATATTGTTACCATTTATATTTACTTTGTTTAATGCTCCAAAGCCTATCGCACTATGAGGATCCAATATAATGGCATATTTAGTATAAACCTTTTTAATAGTATCTAAAACCTCTCTTTCATTCATGCTTGCTGATAAAAAATCTTTATTTATTCTTTCCATTTTATTTTTTGGAATAATATATTTGCCATCTTTTTTAATGCCGGTCATGATCTTTTGGGTTTCATTATCATCACAATCATTCAAATCATATATCAATCTTTCAAAATTACTGGCGATTTGGATGTCCATGCTTGGTGAATTTGTTTCAAAGACACTTTCAGCTTCATATTTTCCATTTGAAATTGCTCTATGCAAAATATCATTTTGATTTGTAGCAACTATAAGCTTGTTTATTGGTAGACCCATTTTTTTTGCTAGATAACCAGCATACACATCTCCAAAATTTCCTGTTGGTACTGAAAAATTAACTGGTCTATCGTCCCGAATTTGGAAATATGTATAAAAATAGTAAACAGCCTGTGCAATAATTCTTGCCCAATTTATTGAATTTACTCCAGACATATTAATTGAGCTAGAGAATTCTTTATCTGCAAACATTGATTTAACTAAATTTTGACAATCGTCGAAGTTACCTTCTATCGCTATATTAAAGACATTTTTTTCTTTAACAGTTGACATTAATTTTCTTTGAACAAGTGAAACTTTTTTATGAGGATGCAGAACAAATATATTCATATTCTTTTTTCCTTTGATTGCATCTATTGCAGCGGCACCTGTATCCCCTGATGTTGCAACAATCACATTTATATTTTTGTGATTTTTTTGAAGGTAGTATTCGTAAAAATTTCCAAGTAGCTGCATTGCAATGTCTTTAAACGCAAGTGTAGGACCATGAAATAACTCTAAAAGCTTAGTGTCACCTACTTTAATTAAATCCACAGCATTACTTTTTCTAAACACAGAATATGACTTATCAATAATATCTGACAATTCATTTACTGTCATAAAATCACCAATAAATGGGTAGATTATTTTTTTTGCTAAATCCTGGTAACCTAAACTACTTAATGATTCTAGCTCTTCAGCACTATATTTTTTAACTTCTCTAGGAATAAACAGACCTCCATCGTCTGCTAGTCCTTTAATAAATACTTCCTCAAAACTATATTCTTTTGAGTTATCTCTGGTGCTTATGTATTTCATTTGATAACTTTTTTTTCTAAAATATAAATATATTAATTGTAAAAATTGGATAATAAAAATCTGTTTACAAATATAAACTAGTTGAGAATATATTTGTTAATTAATGACTTATTATCTTTTAACTTTAGCCTAAATTATATACCCTTTAAAGATAAAGATATAGGGGGGGTAAATTGAGTACAATTGGACTAGTTACAATGTATCTAATTATTCAGTTAGTGGTATTTTTTTCTATATTACCAATAGATGTTAATCGAAAAAGAAAATTTTTAATCCCTGCAAATGAGGTTGGAGCACCTGAAAATCCTAAAATTCTTAAAAAGACTTTTTATTCCATTGGTATTACGACTATTATTTTCACAATAATTTGCTTATTGATGAAATATGAATATTTAGATTTAAGAAGTATAATTGGTTGAAAAATATCCTATCCCAAAATTTTTGAGACAGAATATTTAAATTACACTATCTATTAAAAATAATACAAAAATTAAAAATAAATACAAAATCGAGTAACCAAAAACTTTTTTAGCTTTCTTTAATTCAAATCTATTTTTTTTATATTTATAGAGATCGTAACAAATAATATTATAATAAATTGTAAGAATTAATGCTGGAACCAGATAAATAAAGCCTGAAAAACCAATTAAATATGGGAAAATAATAACAGGCAACATTAATAGAGAGTAAATAAAAATATGTATTTTAGTTTTTTCAATACCATCGGTTAAAGGTAGCATTGGAATTTTTGCTTTTTTATAATCATCGGCCTTATATAAGCTCAATGCCCAAAAATGAGAGGGTGTCCAAACAAAAATTATTAAAAATAAAGTTAATGGCTCTAAACTAATTGCATTAGTAGCTATAGTCCATCCGATAACAGGTGGCAATGCACCAGCAGCTCCACCAATAACAATGTTTTGTGGTGTTTTCCTTTTTAGCCATATTGTATAGACAAAGAGATAAAAAAATATTGTAAATAACAATAAAGATGCAGATAGAAAATTTGCAAAATAGTTTAAGGCTACAACTGAAATAACTGAAAGTACCATTCCAAAGGTAAGTGCTTGGTTTCTATTAATTTTACCCGTTGGAATTGGCCTTAAACATGTTCTTGTCATTAATGCGTCTAAATCTGACTCGTACCACATGTTTAAGCATCCAGCAGCACCAGCGCCTAGTGCTACTAAGGTTATACCTATCATTGAGTCAGCAATATTTATATTCGAATTAGAAGTTAAAAGACCAACAGCACATGTAAAAATAACAAGAGACATAACTCTTGGCTTCATTAACAAATAAAAAGATTTAATATAATTATTTATATTTAGTGGAGTAGTCTTTTTTATAATCATATTGGATAAAGGTACTCTACAGCTAATCTATATTTATTAAAATAAATATAAGAGATATTACCATTCCAATAATTAAAATATGATTACCTAAATCAAAGATTCCAACTTGTTTATTTTTTTTATCAATAAATCTTCTGCTGAGAGGCAAATTGTCATATGGGTTAATTTTAATTGACGGGCTTTTTTCTTTTTGAGCTTCTATTTTTAATTGAGTGCCGAACCATGTGACATAAATAAAAAGTAAAAAAAATATTATCACCCCACCAAGTACAGTAAAACCAGTCATATAATTATCCTCCTGTAAAAAAATATAATAATCTTGTTAAAACAGTATATTTTGCTTCTGCTGCCATAAGCCCAATAAAACAGGCTATTGCTGTCATTGGCCACAAAAGAACATTAACCAGCGCATATCTTTCCCAAAATAAATGCATAAAAAAAGCCATTATTAGGCCAGCTTTAAGAAACATAAATATTAGAATTAAGGTCCATCTTAATAACCCCTGAAATTGAAACCAGTCAACCATGTAAGAAAAAAAACTAAGTACAAATAATAAACCCCAAATCCATAAGTAGATTCCTATCTTATGTGTTGAAGCAACTGTTTCTTTGTTTTCTATCTCATTCATAATTTAGTTTACCATAAATAAAAAAAGGCAAATATAAATACCCATACCAAATCAACAAAATGCCAATAAAGTCCTAAAATTTCTATTGCTACATAGTCTGATTTCATTGAAGTAAAAAAACCTCTTTTGCCCTTATCAAAATCACCTCTAAAAACTTTTCTTGAATAAATAAATAAGAAGATCACACCAATCGAGACGTGTGTTCCATGAAACCCAGTGATCATAAAAAAAAATGAACCAAATTGTTTGGCTCCAAAAGGATTTTCCCATGGTCTAACACCTTCGTGTATTAGTTTAGACCATTCAAATGCTTGCATACCAACAAAAGTAAGTCCCCCAATAGCTGTAGCTAATATTAACCAACCACACATTTTTCTATTTTTTTCATATCCATATTTCACTGCAAGAGCCATGGTTCCACTACTAGTAATTAAAACAAATGTCATAATTGCAATTAATAATAATGGAACAGGTACGCCATTGACATGTAGTGAAAAGACCTCACTTGTGTTTGGCCAATCTACCACTGTCGAAGTTCTTCCCTTCATGTATGAAATTAAAAAACAACTAAATATAAAAGTGTCACTAAGTAGAAAAATCCACATCATAACCTTACCCCATTGAACACCTTTAAACACAGTTTGATCGGATCCCATATCCTGAGACATGCCTTTAAAACCACCAGGTAAATTATTTAATGAATTATCTGACATTTAAATTGATTAAGTTTTTTCAACCTCTGCACTTATAACTTCACTTGGTGGAGTTGTTTGAGTTATATAATCTTCTTTTGCTCCCGGTACATTGAAGTCATAAGGCCATCTATGAATAACAGGCAATTTTTCTCCCCAGTTACCATGAGCTGGTGGCACTTCTGGAGTTAACCACTCTAAAGAATTTGCTTTCCAAGGGTTTTTTCCAGCTGGCTTTCCAATACTTAAGCTTGTTACTATATTATAAATAAATATAAGCTGCGAGAAGCCAACAATTAAAGCTGCCACAGTTATAAATTCATTCATTCCTGTAGCAGAAGTCACATAAGGACTGTCATACATTTCAAAATATCTTCTTGGTACTCCGATAAAACCGAGATAGTGCATGGGGAAATAAATGGAATAAGCCCCTAAAAAAGTGAACCAAAAATGCCACTTACCTAATTTTTCACTTAACATTCTTCCTGTAACTAAGGGAAACCAATGATAAACAGCTCCCATAATTACCATAAGCGGTGCAATCCCCATCACCATATGAAAATGGGCTATTACAAAATAAGTATCAGATAGTGGAATATCTACAGCAACGTTGCCTAAAAAAATTCCAGTAATCCCCCCATTTACAAAGGTCACAATAAAACCTAGGCAAAAAAGCATTACAGTATTCATTCTTATGTTGGCTCTAAATAGTGTAATTATCCAGTTATAAACTTTCAATGCAGTTGGTACTGCAATGATAAGAGTAGTTGTTGCAAAGAAAAACCCAAACCAAGGATTCATTCCACTAACATACATGTGATGGGCCCAAACAAAGAAACTTAAAGCACCAATACCAACGATAGCCCAAACCATCATTCGATATCCAAAAATATTTTTTCTAGCATGAACTGATATTAAATCTGAAACTATTCCAAAAGCAGGAAGGGCTACAATATAAACTTCCGGGTGTCCAAAAAACCAAAATAAATGCTGGAAAAGAACTGGGCTTCCACCACCATAACTTAAAACTTCTCCTGCTTGAAGAATTGTTGGCATAAAGAAACTAGTTCCAAGCATCTTGTCTAAAGTCATCATAATGCAGCTAACCAATAAAGCTGGAAAAGCTAACATTGCTAAAGCAGTTGCTGTAAAAATTCCCCAAATAGTCAATGGCATTCTCATTAATGTCATGCCTCTAGTACGTGCTTGTAAAATTGTAATTATGTAATTTAATCCACCCATAGTAAATCCAATTACAAATAAAGATAAAGAAACAAGCATCAAAATAATTCCCATATTTGATCCTGGGGTACCTGGTAAAATTGCTTGAGGTGGATAAAGTGTCCAGCCCGCTCCAGTTGGTCCACCCGGAACAAAGAAGCTGGCCATAAGAACACAAACTGCAATAAAGAACATCCAGAAACTAACCATGTTTACATATGGGAAAACCATATCTCTTGCACCAACCATCAACGGAATTAAATAATTTCCAAAACCTCCCAAGAATAATGCGGTTAAAAAATAAACCACCATTATCATTCCATGCATAGTTACAAATTGATAATAGTGTTCGGCAGTAATGAATGGAACCAATTCTGGAAAACCTAATTGCAAACGCATTAGCCATGAAAGTACTAAACCAACAATTCCTGTAAATACTGCAGTAAGAAAATATTGAACTCCAATAACTTTTGCATCCTGGCAAAAAATCCACTTCGTAATAAAGCTATGACCGTGATATAAATCTTGCTCTGGAAGCTCTGCAGGTCTTACATAATCAATATCTTTTGACGAACCAGAAGAACCTGAAGTGGTTTCTGAAGACTGTGCTTTAATTGGTGTATTTTTTTGGTTATATTCGTCTGACATATTGTTTTAATTCTTATTTTTTGCAACTATTGTTAATTTTAATTTATCGTTATTTTGTTTTGCTATTAAATCTGAAAAAGTTTCTTGTTCTTTAATCCAGTTGTCATAATTGCCTTCACTTTGAACTATAACTTTTGCTCTCATAGCATAGTGACCTACCCCACAGTATTCGGCGCATAAAACCTCATACTCCCCTATTTTATTTGGTTCAAACCAGTAATAAGTAATTATTCCAGGAATAGCATCCATCTTTGCTCTGAATTGAGGCACATAAAAATTATGTAAAACATCAAGTGATCTTAATAAAATTTTTACTGGCCTATTTTTTTTTAGGTGAAGTACATCGTCTTGAATTAAAATATCATCTTTTCCATTTGGGTCATCCAAATTTATTCCAAAAGGATTGTCGTCACTAATTTTTGCTACATGAGCAGTGCCTAATATTCCATCTTCACCTGGCAATCTATATTGCCATCCCCATTGCCAGGCATTCACTTCAACGTGCAATGCATTTTTGGGAGTATTAATATAATTGTTATAAACAATAAGTCCTGGTGCCAAAAGAGCTATCACTCCTATAGTGGTAGCAATAGTTAATATTTTTTCTAGTTTATGATCCTCTGGTTTGTATTCAACTTTGCGACCTTCTTTATAAGAAAACTTAAGAACACAATAAACCATGAACAAACAAACTAAAACAAATACCCCTCCACCAATCCAAAATGTTAAGTTAATTGTATCATCCATTGCCCCCCAGTTTGAAGCTATGTCTGTCCACCACCATGGAGTAAATATATGGAACAGAACCGAACCAACAATTACCCCTAAAAATATAATTCCCGGGTGCATACTTGTTTCTCTCTCTCTCTTAGATAACAGTAATTGAAATCAATTTCTGAATCTATAGAAAAATATATTAATAAATCGATAAATAAGGCTTTATAATCAATTAAATTATGCTTGAAAAATTTAGTCTCTTTATGGTTGTGCTGATTTTGGTTTTTTGCTTTTATTTTGTAATTTCTCTGGGGGCAGGGGTTTTTTCAAAAAAAGAAAAGAGACCAGAAATACAAAAATATTTAAAATCTGTTAATATTTTATTAATTTTTATAATTGTTGTTGGGGCTATTTTAACGTTGTTTCTTTAAAGCATTTAACCAAGTAATGCTCGACACCAAGCAATAACAGTATCATTAAAAACATACATAATTAAAAAAAATACACACCAAACAATTAATAAAAAAGCCCAATAAAGAGACAGTGCATCTATACTTTTTTGTTCTTTTATAATTTCTTCTTTTTTAAGTTTATTAACTTTGGAAAAAACTTTCCCCCAAAAAAATAATCCTCCTAAAAGATGTAAACCATGAAGTGCAGTAAAAATATAAAATGATGAAAAATAATTATTTGTAGAAACGTAGTTTCCATTTTTCATTAATTGAAACCAAAAAAAAATTTGCCCGAATAAAAAAACATAACTTAAAAAGCCAACTATAAGTAAATTTCTTTTAATTTTTTCAAAATTATTGATTTTTAAATCATTTGTGATTTTATTAAAAAAATAAGTAACATATAATAAAACTAAAGTATTTAACCATAGTAAGTTTGGCTTTAATAAATACTGAGTATCTTGACCTAAAGGAATACTATAAAGATAGCCAGTAACAATTAATGTAAATAATACAGTACTTACACCAAAGATTACAATGACAGCTGATGTCTGTAATGATATATCAAATGTTTTACCTTGGTGATAGTTGTCAGCTGTTATCTGCCCCTTTTCCCAAGGCTTATCAGATAATGATCCAAAAAGTTTTTTAAAAAATTTAGACATAACTTTAATTTAACATATATTATTGATTAAATTATGAAATTAAAGACATCAATTACTATACTGGGAGGCTGCTTATTAATTTTCATATTTATTATGCTACCTATTGTGCTGTCAATACAAGAAAAGAAAGAAGATATTGTTGCGTCATATACTGGATCTGCATTTAATCTAAAAGATGTGGATAATGAACTCATTACAGAAAAATCTTTTCAAGGACCATTAACTGCTATTTTTTTTGGTTTTACAAATTGTCCTGATGTT